>WOYM01000102.1:0-25526 GCA_011620785.1 Methanothrix sp.
GTATGATGCCTTTTAGACTTGGCGGTCATGCCATCGCTCCAGTGTCATCCTTCGTTTCGGTCTTGCTGCTAAAAAGGTAAAGGAGGATAAAGAACGTGTCTGATAAGATAGACCTATATAGCGACCGCGGAGTTCTTTTGAAGAGCGACGTCGACCTGAGCGCCGTCAGCCCTCTCAAGAACGCGGCCATGCAGAGACTTATTTCTCTCACAAAGCGAACTGTAGCCGTCAACCTGGCCGGCATCGAAGGCGCCTTGAAGACTGGAAAGGTAGCCGGAGGTCGCAGGCAGATCAAGGGACGGGAGCTTAACTACGATGTTGTTGCCAATGCTGGTGCCCTGGCTGAGAAGATCAAATCCCTGCTCCAGGTTGCCCCCGGCGATGACACCAATGTGCAGATTCTGGGTGGCGGCAAGCAGTTGCTCGTCCAGGTCCCCACAGCAAGGGTTAACGCTGCTTCTGAGTTCGTTGTTGGATTGACTGGAGCAGCAGCAGCCACAACCGAGGCCCTCATACAGCAGTTCAAAGCCACACTTATTGAAGCGCCCATGATCCATGCCTCCGTCTGGGGCGAGTACCCGCAGACCGTGGGCATGTCTGGCGGAAACGTTGCATCCGTTCTTAACATCCCCCAGAATGACGAAGGTCTGGGATTCGCACTCAGGAACGTCATGGCAAACCACCTGGCAATGATCACCAAGAGGAACGCCATGAACGCTGCCGCTCTTGCCTCTATATACGAGCAGATCGGCGAGATGGAGATGGGCAATGCCATGGGCATATTCGAGCGCCACCAGCTCCTGGGCATGGCATACCAGGGCCTGAACGCCAACAACATGGTCTATGAGACCGTCAAGGCCAACGGCAAAACTGGAACCATCGGCACAGTGGTGCAGAGCATAGTGGGCAAGGCCATTGAGGACAAGGTCATCAAGGCCGGCAAGAAGCTGCCCTCTGGCTATGTACTCTATGAAGCAAACGATGTCTCCAAGTGGAACGCCTACGCCGCAGCAGGCGTCCTGGCAGCCACCATGGTCAACTGCGGCTCCCTGAGAGGCGCCCAGGCTGTGTCCTCGACACTGCTTTACTTCAACGATATCATTGAGAAAGAGACCGCCTTGCCCGGATGCGACTTCGGCAGGGTAATGGGAACGGCCGTCGGCTTCTCGTTCTTCAGCCACTCTATCTACGGCGGCGGCGGCCCCGGTGTATTCAACGGCAACCACGTGGTAACCAGGCACTCCAGAGGATTTGCCATACCCTGCGTGGCTGCAGCAGTAGCACTGGATGCCGGCACCCAGATGTTCACCCCTGAGATGACATCTGGACTGGTCGGTGCTATTTACGGAGAGATCAAAGAGTTCCGTGAGCCGATCGTATCGGTTGCGGAGGCTGTGTAAAGGCGGAAGAAATGGTCACAGAATCAGACACGGGGTCGATACAGGTAGAAATAGTCCCCAGCAGATTTCTGCTGCCTGCTACGGCACAGAAGCTGCTGAACGAGATCTATGGAAATGGGGGCATCATCAGGATCACAATCCATGGCCCCAATCTTCCTAGAAGCGTGCCCTATGGCCCTGGAAGGGGCTCACCCATAGATGAGAACAGAGATCTTCTCATCGAGGTGGGCGGGCAGGCCTTTGAACTCAGCGTAAAGGTCGGGAGGATCAGGCTCGAGCTGGAGAGCGAGAAATACTATGAGGGTCTTAAGGCAGCGTGTGAGCGAGCGCTGCCCATATCCTTCCAGATCAGACGCGGAAAGTTCTTTCATACCAGGCAAACCATCACCGATTATGCCAAGTATGGCAAGGTAGAGGACACGCGCATCTTAGGGCTTATCGATCCTAAGGCCAAACAAGATAGATTGGCCATACTGTCTGAGGAAAACGTGGCCGTTCATGATGAGGAGAGATAAAATATGGCATACACACCACAATATTATTCCGGAAGCACCTCTGTTGGCATCAACAGAAGGAAGCATATGTCCGGCAACCTCGAGAAGCTCAGAGATATTCCCGAAGCTGATGTCGTAGCAGTTATGGGCCACAGGGCCCCTGGTGCTGACTACTCAAGCACTCACCCACCACTCAAAGAGATGGGCGAGCCAGACTGCCCCATAAGACAGATCGTCGCCCCAACAGCAGGCGCTGCTGCTGGCGACCGTGTAAGGTACTCCCAGTGGACCGATTCCATGTATTTCGCACCATCCACCCCATACTGGAGGTCCTATTGGGGAGCCATCAACTGCAAGGGCTGCGACCCAGGCACTCTATCCGGCAGACAGATCATCGAGGCCAGGGAGAGAGATATTGAGGCCTACACCAAGGCTCAGTACGATAGCGAGATGACCGATGTCGCCCTCTGTTCCATGAGGGGCTGCACTGTGCACGGCCACTCCTTGAGGTTGGAAGAGAACGGAATGGAGTTCGATATGCTGGCAAGGACAGAGATGGGCAAGGACGGAAACGTCTATGCTGTCAAGGATCAGGTCGGCATTCCACTGGACAGAAAGATCAATCTGGGCAAGCCCATGTCCGAGGCCGAGGCCAAGAAGAGAACCACTATCTTCAGGGAGGATGGCATTCCCATGTGCGGAAAGGTCGGCGCCAGGAAGTACGATGAGGCAGTGGATGCACTGCATCATATGTGGGAGCTGCGCAGCAAGTGGGGATTCAGGCCGGAGTAAGCTGGGGTGATATAAATGGCAGTTAAACACACAAAGAAACTATTCGTAAGAGCACTTAACAAGAAGTTCGGAAAGGATTTCGACCTCGCAGGCCAGAAGACCGAGTACAAGAGACTGGGCCCTGAACAGAGCGCCCGCAAGAGGGAGTTCATGGAGTACGCCAAGAAGCTCGAGGGCAAGCGCGGCATGACCGGCTACAACCCTTATGTGCACGCTGGCGGTATTCCCCTGGGACAGAGGCAGCTCGTTCCCTACAAGCTCTCTGGAACTGAGTATGTGGTAGAGGGCGACGACCTCCACTTCGTCAACAATCCAGCCATGCAGCAGATGTGGGATGATGTCAGAAGGACCATTGTGGTCGGTCTGGACATGGCCCATGAGGTGCTGCAGAAGAGGTTGGGCAAGGAAGTCACACCTGAGACCATCAACAACTACCTGGAGATCCTCAACCACGCCATGCCCGGCGCAGCCGTGGTTCAGGAGCATATGGTGGAGACCCACCCTGGCCTGGTAGATGACTGCAACGTCCGTGTATTCACCGGCGACGATGCCCTGGCTGATGAGATCGATGACCAGTACCTGATCGACATCAACAAGATGTTCCCCGAGGATCAGGCCGAGGCCCTCAAGGCCGCTATCGGCAAGACCTCCTGGCAGGCCATCCACATCCCGACCATTGTGGTCAGGTCCTGCGACGGCGGCACCACCTCCAGGTGGAGCGCCATGCAGCTGTGTATGACCTTCATCGATGCCTACAACATGTGCGCCGGTGAGGCCGCTGTGGCTGACCTGGCCTACGCTGCCAAGCACGCTTCTGTTCTGCAGATGGCCGAGATGCTGCCCGCAAGGCGCGCTCGCGGACCCAACAACCCCGGCGGACTGTCCTTCGGGTTCCTGGCCGATATGGTCCAGACATCCCGTGTGGCCGCAGCCGATCCAGTGAAGGTTTCCCTGAACGTAGTCGCCGCAGGCGCCGCGCTCTATGACCAGATCTGGCTGGGAAGCTACATGTCCGGCGGTGTCGGATTCACTCAGTACGCCACTGCTGCCTACACCAACGATGTCCTGGACGACTTCTGCTACTACGGCGTCGATTTCGCCAACGACAAGTTCGGCGGATTCGCCAAGGCACCCAAGCTGCTGGATACCGCCAAGGAGCTGGCCACTGAGGTCAACGCCTACGGTATGGAGCAGTATGAGACATTCCCGACCCTGCTCGAGGATCACTTCGGTGGATCCCAGAGGGCTTCCGTTCTGGCAGCAGCATCCGGTATCACCTGCGCCATCGCCTCTGGCAACAGCCAGGTTGGCCTTGCCGGCTGGTACCTCTCCATGCTCCTGCATAAGGAAGGCTGGGGCAGACTGGGCTTCTTCGGCTACGATCTGCAGGATCAGTGCGGTCCAACCAACGTATTCTCCTACCAGTCAGACGAGGGCAATCCACTCGAGCTGAGGGGAGCCAACTACCCCAACTACGCCATGAACGTAGGACACCAGGGCGAGTACGCCGGTATCTCCAGCGCCGCACACGCAGGCCGCATGGATGCCTTCGCCTTGAACCCATTGATCAAGGTAACTTTCGCCAATCCCGGCATGGTATTCGACTGGGCAGATGTCCGCGCTTGCTTCGGCAAGGCTGGAGCCCGCGAGTTCCGCGCTGCAGGCGAGAGATCCCTGGTCATGCCCGCTGTGTAGGTCAAGAGACCTACGCACCATTTTTCTTTTTTTGTAGCGATAATATTCAGCCTATTTCTCGATGTTTTTCAAGGAGGTCAATTGCCCTCTTGCGGCCATAAATCTTTGATCTTGGTGGTATCCGTCTGCACCATCTCATAGAAGCCTGCGGTTCCCGCAGCCGGGGCGTGGGCGATCAGCTGTAACCAGGTTCCTGTGGGGCATATCACTACTGGGTCCAGTTGGACTCTCCCTGGATCCACAGGTCGTTGGTCTGAGATTGCAGCGAGGATGAATACTGAGAGAATGGCAATCCTGCACCGCTGCCATAGTAAACGCTTGAAGGGGATTTCTCTGCGATATCATATCTTGCTGGATTGCTAATAATCCCGCTGCCGGCAGCACCTGCTGCTGAGCCAAGGGCTGTATAGTACTCTTTATAGGGTGTGAAGGTGGTATCCGGTGCTGCCTGTTTATAGAAGCTGGAGTCGGAGCTGTACCATGATTGTGTCTGGCTACAACGCCGCCTTCGTGAGGCTTAATTAAGAGCTAATACGATTAAATATTTAATGATTTTGGGCGATCAATACTGGAGATGGGCCTTGCAGTCAAGCCAAAAAAAGATGGGAAATATCGATCGCGTATCCAGAATAAACGGGCTTCATCTGAACAGCTCTTTTACAACCTCGGTCAATATTGGGCCGGACTGGTCTATCACTGAGGCATCGTATAGCCATCCCTTGTGCTCAGGGAGAGAACCGGTTATCATAATGGCTTTGCCTTCATATTCAGCCAGATTTATCTCATGTGATGCTACCAACTCATCAGCTATGGATGCCGGCTTCTTTATTCGTGTAAGCCTGACGGTGCAACATTGAGGGCGGGGCAATAAGATCGAGAATCTGCCACCCTCTACTATGCCCAGGAATTCTTCCATTTTCGAAACCTCCTTGGAAAATTATCTATGCTTTTCGACTGTATATTAATAACTTTTATCAATTATACATCTTTTGACTCAGAAAGAAAAGGCTTCTCGCTTTTTAGAATGGGTGAACTTGAATCGCGGGTTCTCCGTGTCTCGGTGCCTCTGTGATGAACCGCTATGCATTGACCCAACCACAGAGACACAGAGGAACAGAGGCTATATTCTCTGCCTGAACTCACCCATATAATTCAGCGAAGAGCCGAAGAAAATTAAGGGCTGCCGTTCCAGAAAAGAGGATGGTCCGACACATCTCTCCTCTATCCGAGCTCCTTTTTTTTTAGTTCGCTTGCTGGGCTTCTAGACGGGCCAGAACCGACTTTACGATCTCATCGAATGCCTTGGCTGCAGCGGTCTTGCTGTTGGCGAAGGTCTTTCCCATATCTCCCAGGCTTCCGATCTCCGTGTCCAGAGGGATGGCTCCCAGGAATGGCACACCCAACTCTCTGGCTGCCTGCTCCCCTCCGCCCGTCTTGAATACCTCAATTCTCTGGCCGCAGTGGGGGCAGACCAATCCGCTCATGTTCTCCACAATGCCCAGCATGGGCACATTCATCATCAGGAACATGTTGACTGCTTTGCGGGAATCTAAAAGCGCGACCTCCTGAGGAGTGGTGACGACGATCGCCCCGTCAAGACCCGGAATGAGCTGGGCAATGCTTATGGGCTCATCGCTGGTTCCTGGGGGCAGGTCCACTAAAAGGAAGTCCAGCTCTCCCCAGTTGACCTCTCCTATGAACTGCTTTAAGGCCGCCATCTTCATGGGGCCCCGCCAGACCACGGGCGAGTCCCGGCTCTTCAGGAGCAGGGCCATGGAGATGGCCTTGATTCCATCGGCGTCTGCCGGCTCAAGGCCTGATGGGCTCGCCACCAGCTTCTGGTCCTCTATTCCCAGGAGCTTGGGTATATCCGGGCCGGTGATATCGCCGTCCAGGATGCCCACCTTATAGCCCAGGCTTTTCAGGGCGGCAGCCAGGTTCACGGTGACCGTGCTCTTGCCCACGCCGCCTTTTCCGCTGGCAATCGCGATCTTGTACCTGATCCTGCTCAGTCGGTCATCGACCTCGTTTTGCTGGGCTTTTGGGTCATCGCATTTTCCTTTCTCGGCGCATGAGCTGCAAACGCCGTCACAGCTATCATTGCTGTTTTTATTTGAGGGGGATGGATTCATGTCAACACCAGGTTATTCTCGATCTCTTTCTTATCAGCAGAATTAAGAGCCTATGAGAGCTTCTATTTAATTCTTTTGAGAAATAGGATTAAATCTCATAGGTGCGTTAATGGCCAGAGGTGAGAATGATTATGACTGCCTTAGAAAGGATGAGCTATTTATTGATCGGCCTCTTTCAAGATCGATCTTGGCTTCGACGCTGGCCCAGAATCGGCCATCTCTTCGCCCTTCAGGGAGGCCACTTTGCTGCTGAGGTGTTCCAGCCTCGACCCAAGGAGGGCGATCTCCCTTTCCATCAGCGCTATCTCCTTGTGGTGCTCCTGGGACTCCGCGGTTGTTGATGCCTCCTCTCCTCGCAGGGCAAAGCTGCCTCCTTCGATTCTCAGGCCCATGCCGTAGACTAGGGCAGCAGCGATCTTCCTTCTGGCGTTCATCAGGTCATTCCAGAAGGCTTTTCTGGATATTCCCATATAGAATGCTGCTTCCTCCTGGTCCAGGTCCAGGAGGTCCACCAGACGCACCGCCTCCAGCTCCTCTAAGGTTATGGATACGGCCTCCACTCTGGGGCAGCCCTCTGGCAAAAAGCTCCTTACCTGAGGAACCTCTGATATCCAGCGCAGGCCCCTTCTTCTTCCTCGACAGGGAGACATGCTAGTCTGTTATGCATGGGGCGGTATTTCAACCTTGCGAAACAGAAATATTTAAATATATTCTCTCATAAGTTACCATTTAGGTTCAAAACATACGCCATGGGGAGATTTCACGGGACTCTGGTGGTTGGTCTCCCGCGGGAATAGAGCAGCAGGATATTATAATCCCTGGTGTCGCGGGGAGCAGATTTTGGCAGAGGCTATGGTATGGGTTATGGATACATTCCAGCCGATCCCTTTCGCCAGCTGGCCCCGGAGGAAGAGAGACTATCTGGAGGCAGTAGTTAGGAATCTGGAGGAAGAGCCCAAAGCGGTTCGTGCTCAGATCGAGAAGCTGCAGTCCAAGCCTATTTGAAAAAATTTATATCAGATCAATTCAGCGCAACTCTTTTATGTTATAACCAATTATCTTGTCTTAAATAAACTTTATTTGAATAGGGGCGTCATATGAGAAAGATCGCATTAGGACTGGCGGCATTGATCGCCGTGGCGTTTGTGGTTCCTTCATACGGGGCCATGGACAGGCCTGCCAAGAGAGTCTATCGGGAGGAATTTCCCCCAGGCGGAGGTAAGGATCGCTTTCACCTCAGACTTTATCCGGAGAAAGCTGCTGGATAGGGATAATGTCACCATAGATAACCCTCTCACCGGCAATGAGTCCGAATCCTGGAAGAGCATGCTGGAGAAGGAAGGATTCGAGATCGACTACAATCTCTTGGGAATGGGCGAGAACGACGGCATTGTCGAGATATTCGTTGGGCGTACCAAGGAAGCCTTTGCCAAATTTAAATAATGAATCATAAAATATATTTTTGAGGCCTTAAATTGAGATATTCAATCTATCTGCTATCGATGCTCATGCTGGTAAACCTGGCCGGTGCTGATGTACTGATCAATGAGATGCTGGCCAATCCAGCCAAGGATTGGAACGGCAATGGACAGGTTGGGGGAATGGATGATGAATTCATAGAGCTTTACAATTCCGGAAACGAGTCCGTGGATGTTAGCGGATATGCTCTCCGGGATAAGGTTTTCCGGTCGACGCCCACAGAGTACTCGATCCCCAATGGGACTGTGATAGGCCCTGGAGAATTCCTGGTCATATTCGTCTCTGAGAGCGGTGTATATCAGGGAAATGAGGGTGACGCTATAATGCTGTATGATCCCACTGGAGACCTGGTGGACGAAAAAGAGTATGATGCCGCAACAGAGGATGTCTCCATTGCCCGGATCCCGGATGGAGGGGAATGGCGCAACAGCACCGCTCCATCGCCTGGCAAGCCAAACCAAGAGGCCGCCTTCTAGAGAGCAAGATGTGGTGCTTTAAATGGAGAGATCTCATGCTGCTATAGCCTTGCCGGAACTGGATCTTAAGGATGAGTACGCTCGATTCCTGAAACGCAAATTCCTGGTCTTGGTCGCTGCGCTGCTGGGAATAGTAGCTCTGGCAGGAGTCGCAGTGACGCTTGGCTCGGCCCATATCACTCCGTTTCAGGTTTACTCCTGCATACTGGCCAGGTTCTTTCCTGACTACTTTCAAACTACAGACTTCTTGGATACTATCGTCTGGAAGCTGAGGCTGCACCGGGTGATATTGGCCATTTTTGCAGGAATGGGGCTGGCCATTGCAGGAGCAGCCATGCAGGGCATTCTCAAAAATCCTCTGGCCAGTCCTTTTACTCTGGGAATCGCGTCTGCTGCCTCCTTTGGGGCATCGCTGGCGATAATTCTCGGAGCAGGTTTCATCGGCGGCGAGTATCTGATCGTCGGCAATGCCTTCATCTTCACCATAATGGCCTCTTTAGCGGTATACGGCCTGGCCAAGTACCGTGGTATCAGCCCGGAGACCATGGTCCTGGCGGGCATCGCCATCATGTACCTCTTCAGTGCCATGACCTCATTTCTGCAGTATGTGGGCCATGCAGAGCAGGTTCACGAGGTGGTCTTCTGGATGATGGGCAGCCTCGGTCGCTCCTCCTGGGACAAGGTGGGCATAATCGCCCTGGTGACGGTGCTCTGTTCGTTGATTTTGATGAGGCTCTCCTGGGACATCAACACTCTGGGGGCGGGAGACGAGACGGCCAAGAGCCTGGGGGTCAATGTAGAGCTGGTAAGGGTCTCGGGAATGATGCTGGCCGCTCTGATCACTGCCAGCGTGATCTGCTTTACCGGCACCATCGGCTTCATCGGCCTGGTGGCTCCTCATATCACCAGGATGGTTGTGTCGGGAGATCACAGGTTCCTGCTTCCGGCATCAGGGCTTTTCGGTGCCCTACTGCTATTGGGTGCGGACACGGTGGCCAGGACCATCATGGCTCCGGTCATTTTGCCGGTGGGAATCATGACCGCCTTTATGGGAGTGCCATTCTTTCTGTATCTGTTCATGAAACGGAGGAAGGCCTTTTGGTAAAAGACAGTAGTAGAGGGAGTGCCTCCACTAAAAGAGGATGTTAGACGGCAGCTGGATGAGGCAGGCATTCCCGTCCTCCAGTACTGGGCTTTGCATGTGGATAGGATACTGCCGATGATCGACGACTTTGGGGTCCAGGGGCACGGCCACATTCCGGCCGTCTTCGTCCGTAATCGTGACCTTCTCTTCTTCCTCTGCTAAGGCAGGGGCTAGAAGAAGAGCAAGGACGATCAACAGTGTGGTTGTTCTCATTCGATCTCCATATCTAAAAAGGAAGATGAGGGAAAGGCGTAAGCTCCCTCCAGCTTCATGTCGTAGAACTTCTGTATGAGCTTCTCATGCTCGGCACCCGGATCTATGTCCTCGAATAATTCGGGATAGAACCACTTGGCCAGGTAAAGCTCGCCGATCGCAGAGCGGCCTCCCGTGGCCACCGTACCGCTTAAAACGTAGACCCGTCCCTCTTTGACCGCCCTTGAGTTCTGCAGCTCCGGCCGAGATATGATCTCATCCCTCCACTGCTCTAGCTCCTCCTCTGTATAATCCTTCGAGCTTCCCAGAATGTGAAGTATGACATCAGGATCTTTCTCTATCACCCATTCCGGGCTGACATCGGGATAATCGACCGATTCATTGGCTGCGATGTTGACTCCGCCGGCAAAATCGATGAAGTTGTCATAGGATGTGCCGTTAGATGCCGAATGATACGGCTTTCCCAGCCACTCGAAGAACACGGTTGGTCTCTCCTCCGAATTTGTGCCCGAGATTCTCTCCTTTATGAGATCATGATAACCTTTCAGCTGGCCCGCCAGCTCAGAAGCGCGTTCCTCTTTTCCAAGAATCCTTCCCAGGTTCTCGATGACCAGGAGCGTCCTATGGGGATCTATGAACCTTTCCACGACAACGGCAATTCCGTCCTCCTCGAGCACCTTCCGGTCCTCCTCCGAGAGCATGGTATCGGCAATTACCAGCTCGGGTTCAAGCTCCATGATGAGCTCTAAATCCGGTGAGTTGGAGTGCTTTCCCGCGACAGTTAAGCTCTCGATCATTGGGGGAAAGTTGGAGCTGGTGCTGCGGCCGACCATGCTTTTTCCCCCATCCAGAGCCCAGAGGATCTCAGAAGCAGCGGCTGAGAGAGATACTGTCTTGGTTACGGGAGCGGACAGCTCGACCTGATGTCCAGTAAAATCGATCAGGGTTACCGTATCTCCGCAGCATACTGATATAAGCAAGAAAAGAGAGATCAGAATTTCCAGAGCTTTCTTTTTCAACGTTACTACCTCCGCTTCAATCAAATTAATTGGCTTTAAGACAAATGAAGTTGTATATAAATCTTGGGCCGGTGCTTGATTGGCGTTGTATCCTGCGTGGAAACATATTAGCACTTCCAATTTAGAAGTTTTAAGAAATATAAGCATCGAACGGATATAAATGCTTCGCAGCATAACGTATATTTCTAATGCAGAACTAATTATTGACGAACATTAAGTTAAATTGGTAAAAGTTATATACTTTCCCGACGCCCTCAGACTATGACCGAACAGACGAATAGCCAATCAAAAACAGGGGACGACTCCGCCAAGATTACAGTCAGCGAGAATGGCCCATATATTGTGACGGGCAGAGTACCGCTTACCATCTCGGAGATCTGCAACGATGACGATGGCTACAGCCGGACCTGGCGGGAAGTGAAAAGATACCCCGTGAATGAAAAGTATGCATTATGCCGGTGTCGCCAATCCAATAATAAGCCCTTCTGCGATGGGACCCATATAAAGATTCACTTTGAGGGGACTGAGGCCGGAGATAGAGAGCCTTTTGATAAAGGGGCGGGAGTGATCCGCGGCCCTTCTCTGATTCTGGCTGATAACGAGCATCTCTGTGTTCATGCCAGATTCTGCATGCGAGCCGGCGGAATCTGGAACCTAGTGAAGCAATCAGACGACCCGGAAGCCAGGAAGACGGCCATCGAGGAAGCATGCAATTGCCCATCAGGAAGGCTGCTGATCAGGGACAATGAGAGCGGGAAGGCGATAGAGCCCGAATTCGAGAAGTCCATTGTGGTTATCGAGTATCCCGCCAAAGGAGAGCATGGTCCCCTCTGGGTGCGCGGAGGAATCCCCATCCAATCAGCAGATGGCAAACCGTACGAGATCCGGAACCGGGTTACCGTCTGCAGGTGCGGAAGATCGGAGAACAAACCGTTTTGTGACGGCAGCCATATCAGAGAATAAGCTGGATCGGGTCCGCAAATTGAAATTGAGTATTTTTCAAGTCGGTATAAGCCAAAGGAGGAGAAGAAATGGCCAAAGACGAAGGAAGCCTGGAGCTGTTGACAGACACGAATAGTGTCCTGGTTCTGGTAGACTACCAGGCATCGATGTTCAAGAGCGTAGCCTCAGGGGACAAATCGAGAATCAAAATGGATGCATGATTGGAATAATCCCAAGGCGGGCGAGCTGGTCAGGGAAGTCTATTCCAGGTACGGGGCCATGATCGGGCTTCAATGATATCATGCCCCCATTCCCATGAACATCTGGCATGCGGTGCAAAAAGAAGCGCTAGCTCCATCCCAGATGAGTTGCGCGGCTGATGGGGTTGCCGCAATTGGAGAAGAGGTCGAGTAAATGAGCAAATACTGAGAGAATGGCGGTCCTGCTGATGGATTGAATCTGAAGGACGCTTGCTTGCTGCTGATCTATCACCAGGTCGGCCTGATGCAGCTGTTGCGAGATAGGAATCTGGAAGAGTTCAAGAACAATGTCGTGGGCCTGGCCAAGATGGCCAAGAAATTTGGCCGGCCGGTCATCCTCAGCACAAGCGGGGACTGATGACCCAACGGCCCTATTCTTCCCGATTTGAGGAAAACGCACGGTGATCGATTTGGTCGATGCCAACCTGGCGGGAATGTCGGCACGCCGTTCCCTGTCATCGCTCTGTGGGCAACTGCACGTTTATGCTGCTCGCCGCAAAGGCATCAAACGCATCATGATGCATCGAGAGATCTTGGGAACGCATTTTGGGCAGGGGATGCGAAAGGTTGAAGAATGCGATCATATTCAGCAGAATCAGCACCGACAACAGTGTCCCCCTCAGAGGAACAGTCCTCAGTGGCCGGTCCGATTCCAGAAGATCCCGATAGGCGCCCAGTCAACTGCCTTTCAGAACTTCAGCTTTTGAAATTCCTGCAGTTCTTCTTCAGTGAAGAATTCGGACCAATCCGCACCGAATACCTTCAGAACGCTTCTTCCACCCTGCAACGATCTCTTTGTGTGTACCAGTCCCTCTTTCTCCAGCCTTCGAATGGATCCGTGCACTCTGCCACTCGACCAGTGCATCTCTTTAGCCAATCCATACACACTCAGGCCGGGATTCTTATCGATTGCTTTATAAAGCTCATAATCGGTATCAAGTCCCTCTGTAATTCTTGCATCAATTGCTTCCTTGGGCATCCTTGCTATAGAAGTGCTCACCAATCAGTCTCCTTTGTACCCGGTTCGTCATATAGGGACGGTGCAATCAATCTATAAATACTTAACTAATTTGGGTCATCTATTTATTGTTAAAATCATTATGATTTTTTAATTTTAATATCTAATCTATATGGAATATTTTTCAATGGAAAATCGTTGATTAAACATATTACAAGATGCGCTTAAATACAAGAATAGTCCATGGTTCCTGTCGAGGAGGTGATAATTTAGTAGGAGACGATGCTGAAGGGCTAAACGCCATCCAAAAAGCAATTCTCGTCGGTCTTTGCATGAAAACAAAGGGCAGCAAAGGAGCTCACCTTCCAAAACATGCCTTCATGAACAAGCCACAGATTCAGGGTAGAAAGGCCGACAAGGCTTTGCGTGAACTTGTTGCCTTCGGATACATCAAAAAACACCCGACTGGCGGGGAAACCACGTATGAACTCAATGATAGAGGATTTGATGTGTGTATGAGACTGAGAGAGCGGAGAAAAGCACTTTAATCTTGCACCTTCAATTTTTTTGATAATCGTGTCTCCGCGGAATCAGCACCCTCCACGGCGTCCGGGCAGAAAGCCATATCAACACAGTGACTATTACGATCCCGTCCCGCCAGGTCCCCCATCCAAAACCGGATCAAGACAGGAGCAAGCATAAAAGATATCACTGGACTTGAGCGCTGCAGCAATCTAGAAAATCTTTCCCTGAGAGAAAACGAGATCACCAATGCCTCAACGCTCCGAATCTCTGGGCCTCGAATAATTATATTTAGCCAACAATCAGGTTCTTGACTATAGTAAAGGGGCGGGAGTGGTCACGATGGTTGACATCACACTCATCTGAACATTAACCTTACATAATATCAGGCCTTTCTTTGATAGTGATGAAGGTCAAGAGCATACTACTGATCTTGTTGCTGGTATCTTTCTTCGTTTATGTATCAGTCGAAGCACGAGAGCAGAATGTGGCAATATCTGGGTCCAGCACCGTAATGCCCCTGGCAGAGATTTCAGCGGAGGAGTTCAATATGCTCCAGGATGACTACCATGTGACTGTGACCGCAGGAGGCTCGGGGGTAGGGATTGTGAACGTGGTCGAGGGCAGATCGGCGATCGCCATGACCTCTCGGGAGCTTCATCTGGTGGAGCGACAGAGATACGAGACGCCAACAGAGAAGTTTAATGTGATCACCGTGGGATACGATGCCATATGCCTGATGGTCAGCCCAGAGGTTTACGATTTTGGCGTCACCGACCTGTCCGCTGATGAGGTGAGGAGGATCTATTCTGGCAGCATCAGCAACTGGAAAGAGCTTGGGGGGCCAGACGAGGAGATCTTCGCCATAGGAAGGAGGCCAGGCTCTGGAACTAGGGACTCTTTCGATGAGATCATAATGGGAAGTCGAGAGTATGAGACTCCCGGAGTCAGCTATGAGGCGGCTGAAAGCTCCGAGGTTAAGACGGCTATCCGGGGAAGCGACAATGCCATAGGCTATGTCGGATATAGCTACATAATGAGAGGAGACAGCAAGGTGATATCCCTGGATGGTGTTCCGCCGACGATAGAAAATATAAAAAATGGAACCTATCCCCTTGCCCGCGAGCTTTACTTCATCACCCTGGGCAGACCAAGTCCTGGGGCAAAGGCATTTACCGATTATGTCTTGAGTCCAGAAGGCCAGAAGATTGCGATTGAGAACGGATTCATACCGGCCTGAGATGGGACTTTCAAGCAGAAGCAAGTGACGGCTCAGTCGCGATCCGGTCACAGAAGGCTCTGATCTCTTCTGGGCTCATTCTGTTTCTTGGAATCACTGCGACCTGATATCCATCGTCTTCCAGACGGTTAATCAGATCCCTGAACTGGCTCATGGCCACATTAATCTGTTTTGTGATATCTGGCACCTTCAGAATGACGATCTTTGCCGAAGGGACGACTGCATCCACCACATAGCCCCATCGAGTCGGGCGGTGCGTCAGTACTACTACTCCTCTTCTCTTGAGCTCTGAGATTATGCCCTCAAATTTAACCAAATCCGCTGATTCAGATGGTTTCATTTTAAACGCACCCCATTTCTTACAATTCCGCATCGAAAGAGCCGAACCTGTCGATTGAAGGCCATTGAGCGGCATGAGTATCCTTTTGCCGCTCGTCTATTTGCCCGAAAGCACCTGCCTTCAAATCAAAACGGATCGACTATTATGTGATGCTAAATTAGCTTAATATCTTCTGGATGTTTTGGCAGGTCTGTGCTTCTGATAGCACTCGCTGCAGTAGACCGGTCTGGATCCATCCGGCTTAAATGGAACCTGGGTCTGCTTGCCGCATTCTGAGCAGGTTACGTCAGTCATTTCTCTCGGACCACTATTGTAGCCGCCTCTGCTGCTACCACTATTTTCATATTTTCGCTCAAACATTTAATTCACTTACCTTTTGAATCGACTCAAAAGAATCGAGACTGCTACAGAAAACATCTCAACAAATTACTTTGATAGACGAAATGCAGCAATACATGCAGGATGGCTGAGCATATATACTTGTTGGTAAAAAAATATGATAGCAGCCGCCTTTCCGCTGCCAAAATGCCCGGCCATCTCCTGCCGATCATCTCCTCTTGGTGATTATCGAGAGCACATCGCAATCCTGGAGCTCATGATCCAGCCCTATGGACTGGCCAGGGAACTTGGCGCTCTTTCCCCAGACCAGTGCATATCGAAATAGGTTTACGAAGTCCCTATGAAGATGCTCGCATACCGATTTCACTGTGCTTCCATCCAGGAGCACCAGAGGCTCCTCAAGATCTGCTTTGCCTCCCTTGGGCTTGAGATAGATGCGAATGAATCCCAGCGTCTCATATATACGGTCTTTTAGCTCCTCGAGGCCTTCAGTGGTGGCGCAGGATATGGGCATATAGTCCCTACCCAGGTCTTCCTCGATCTTGTCCTCGATCCCACCGTAGCGCAGGTCGAACTTGTTTATAGCCACCAGAGAGGGAATATAGACCCTGTTCCCGGCCAGGAAGTCGACCAGGGTGTCAGTGTCTATATCCTCCCGAACGGTTACATTGGCGTTCACAATGCCGTAGGCGCGGATGATCTCTGCGATCTCGAACTCCGTCATCCGGGTCAGGGGAACAGTGCTGCGCACTATGATGCCCCCCTTCTTCTCCTGGGTGATGTGGATGTTTGGCGGCTGCTTGTCCAGCCTTATGCCGGCCTCATAGAGCTCCCGCTCCAGGATCTTCAGATTGTAATTGAATACGTCCCCCAATAAGAGGATCATATCCGCGGCCCGGGCGGCAGTAATCACCTCTCTGCCCCGGCCCTTTCCCCGCGCCGCTCCTTTGATGATCCCTGGCATATCCAGGATCTGGATCTCGGCGCCTTTGTGCTTCATCACCCCAGGAATGACCTCGAGGGTGGTGAACTGATAGGCTGCCACCTCGGACTTGGATCCGGTCAGATAATTGAGCAGGCTGGACTTGCCTACGGACGGGAACCCCACCAGGGCTACCGTGGCATCTCCTGATTTTTTGATGTAGTATCTTCTGCCCCCTCCGCCGCCCTTGATCTTCTGAAGCTCCTGCTGGGCCCTCAGCTTCGCTATTTTGGCCTTAATCTTGCCCAGATGATGCTCGGTGGCCTTGTTCTTCTGAGTGTTGAAGATCTCCTCTTCCAGCGCCTTGATCTGCTCCTCGATGGTTGCCATTTTGTATTTCCTCTTGGTGGGCAGGACAGCCAAATGAGCCTTCCAGCCATCAAATAGAAGTGTGATGCGCCACTTTCCCAAGAGCAATAGGGCTCCTCCTTTAAAAGCTATGGGATGGGTGGCAATTAGAAGAACTTTGAGGCCAAAGAGTGCCTCATCTCGCACATCGTCTGTGCATGGCATGACTGGCAGGGGGAGCCTTCCGGCCGGTCGGGAAGCTGGCCATCTTTGATCAGGCGAACTCTATCACGAATGCGCAGCACCCGGGCTTTGTCTGTGCTGCGGACGGGCACCCTTCGCACCATGCCCAGGCTTGGATACTCCACCTGTCCCCAATCCACCTTTATATTCTCCTTCTCTCCTAAAAGGAGTGAATAGCCGGCCAGCATGAGACGATCCCTCTTCCAGATTCCGTTCTCTGGCGGCCGGCCGGTGCGGATGATCGAGGGGGTATCTCCTGGAGCCAGCCTGTCCAGCCTGCCGGAGAGACCCAGCTTCTCCGAATAGAGCTCCACCTCTGCCTCAAAGGGGATGAGCTGATCCATCCAGCCAATAAGGCCTCTAGCCATCGATCCAATCTCCTCATCCGCCTCATTCAAAGCGGCCTGAAGTTCATCATCCTTAAGATCATAGACTAAAGGCAGCTCCACCTTCAGCCTCAGGAGGGCTTCCTTAAGCTGGCCTTCCAGATCATCCTTCTGCAGCAATGAGAGAGCGAGGCTGTGCATCAGGATCTGCTTGGCACTGCCAAATCTGGGCAGCTTTCCAAGGGAATCAAAATAGACAAGCCGGGGGCAGCGAAGATACAGACCTATATCGGAGATCCTGACAACTTGGTACATCTGCCCTCTATCTGCCCCTGATATTTAAAAGATTTTTGGATATTACCTCCTAAAAAGAGCGCGATGGCCTGGCCCTGGATCGCAGCGATTGAGTCAGGTTAGCCATCTTGGCAGAACTGTCCTCCTCCTGCCCCAAGGCCAATTTAACCAGCCAGACATCTTCTGCTCCAGATCCAAAGGATGAGGTTATTCCCGCCAGGATGTAGTCTCCCTGCCGATTCTGAATGGCATAGCTTCCGAGATCATCCCTTTTACCACCGAGAACCCTTCTCCACTCCTCCAGTCCGACAGAGTTGGTCTTTATGATCAGGGCATCCCTTCCCGAATCAGCATTATCGATCCTTCCACCGATGACAAAGCCGCCATCCATCGTCTGCTGCAGGGATGTTCCCGAGCTTCCCAGGTACGATCTCTCCCAGATCTTCCGGCCTTGCTGATCCAGCCGGATAAGAATGATCTTCTCCTCCTCCAGGCCTGACTCCGACCTGCCTACCAGGGCGTAACCATTGGCCAGCTCCGCCACCTGGAAGGCGACATCATCCTTATCTCCCCCATAGCTTGAATTCCAGCTCATGACGCCCTGGTCATCGGTCTTCAAGAGCCAGATATCGTCCCCCCTTTTCCCCAGGGATGCCGTCCTGCCGGCCACAATAAAGCCGCCATCCTGGCTTTGCAGTACAGACAATCCCACATCCTCATCTGCCCCTCCATAGCTTCTATCCCATAGCAGATTCCCGTTGCTGTCGGTACGGATGAGCCAGAGGTCCTTTCTACCAATGCTCTTTGATTGGGTATAGCCGGTTGCGATATATCCCCCATCATCGGTTTCATCCACTGACCAGCCACCATCGCCTGAAGAGTGCACAAAACCGCCAAAGGTCTTATCCCAGAGCAGGCTTCCATTCCCGTCCATCCTGATGAGCCACAGCCGCTCCTCGCCCAAGCCAAAGGAGTTGGTGCTTCCGGCGATGATATAGCCGCTATCTGTGGTCTCCCGGACAAAATAGCCTACGTCCTCGCCCGATCCACCCATAATCCTGCTCCATAAGGGATTCCCCTCTGGATCGACTCTTACTAACCACAGGTCGCTTCCCTCCCCCCTGGTTGCCGTATGGCCCACGAGGATGTAACCGCCATCATTGGTCTCCTGGACTGACCAGGCACCATCGCCATACCTTCCTCCGTAGGTCCTGTTCCATTCCTCTGTCAGTTCCCCACTATAAAGAGAGGCTGCGGCGGGAGAGATATGATAAAAAGAGATGAGGAAGACGAAGAGAAGCGATGCCAGGAGTGGCAACACCAGTAGAATTGACTGAAAGCGACGAGATGCAGTCCCCAGGCGGATATTGGTCTTTTTCATGGTATCTTGACCGCCTCTAGATTCCTATATCCTGGAATTTTACTGCCTTTTCCATAGAGAAGCTCCCGCTAAGGAAGGTGCTGGAGTCGATGTTGTTCTTGCCCATCTGATGCTGGGAGGACTTGATTCCATAGTAGCCATCGAACTTAGCATTGCTGCTGGAACCTATGCCTTGATTTCCAGTTGAACCACCATGGGCCGGGATTGATGAGTTTAGCACAGATTGATTGCCAGCGAATGCTTCAGTGGCAGATCCATTGATAGCTGATGAGTTGATTGATGCATTAGTGGTTGAGAAGTTTAGTGCTGATATGTTAGCAATTGAAGAGTTGAGGACTGATGTGCCAGCTACAGAATGATTCGTGCCAGGCAATTCCGGATTGAGTGGATTTGATCCCTTCAAACCAGAGCTGATAGAATCGCCATTGCCACCCTTTCCCACACCGGCCGATTGGCTCTTGGACATCATATCAACTAGGGCTCCGGCCATCCTCTCCTCCAGCCTCTTCGTGTCTGTACTCATGATCGACAATCTGGAGGTCTCATATCCAGCAAGGCCGTCTTGGCCATCTTCGTTCTGGGAAGGAGAAGACAATACAGGAAAGACAATTGTCAATATTATCATGATCAAGACTGCAATTTCCGCTTTCATTACCCTCACCATCAATGCTACAGAGTAAGGATGTCATCAATACAATTTCAACTTTTCTATACAAGAGAGTCTTTTGCAATGGTTTCTCCCCTATTTCTTCCGTTCTATGGATAGCATTTATCTGTTCCCAGTGGAATCATGCCTCTGTGTACCTGGATTATTTCCCCTATGAGTCTCTCCGGCCTCACCAGGACAGGATGCTGGACGCAGTCTATGATGTGGTGAGCAGAGGAAAGCAGGGCATTCTGATGATAGATGCTCCCACCGGCACTGGAAAGACGAGCTGCATCAGCGCCGCTCTGGCCGCCGCTCCGGGAAAGATCGTGGTAGCAGTGAGAACCGTCTCTCAGATCGATATCTACATCGATGAGATCAATCGAATTTGGTCCAAGACCCGCCACAAGCCGGAGATCGCCTATATGGTGGGAAAGCAGAGGATCTGCCCTCTGGAGGGCGAGTTCCGAGCAGAGAGCGTCTATGCCGGCTGCTTGAGGCTTAGAGAGTGGACGAAAAACTATGTCTCCTCGAAGATCGGCAAGGGCAATGCAGCCATCTACGATCCTTATGCAGATAGCATTCCCGAGGAGGAGCCGGGTTACAGGACGTTCTGCCCGTACTACCTGCGAAGCAGAGAGGGCTTTGAGATAAATGGAACCGTCCATTTCCGCCGCTCCGCCAGGGCCCTGGATGTAGTAGAGGGCCTGAAAAAGAGGGTCACTGCACCCTCGGGGCTTATGGACTCCTGCCAGGGCATCTGCCCCTATGAGATCATGAGCCTTTACGCCAAGAACAGCGATATAGTGATCATGAACTACTCTCACCTCTTCAGTCCTGAATTCCAGGACATCATCTTCCAGTGGCTGGAGATGGACTCGGAGAAGGTCACCCTGATCATAGATGAGGCCCATAACCTGGGAGATGCGGTAAGAGCGATGAACTCACGCCACCTCACCCAAAGGATGATAGATCTTGCCGAGACCGAGGTGGAGAAGTTCGAGGGCACCTTGGGGCAGGCAAGGCTGGAGGAGACGAGGGAGGAAGCCTCCTGGAGGAGAGAGGGAATCAGGATCATACGACAGCTCCTTCCCAGGCTCCGGAGGTTCCTTCAGAGCCGACTGGATAGAATGCCCGAGGGCGAGGCCCTGATGGATGCCGATCTATTTCGCGCCTTCCTCTATGATGGAATCGATGACATCGAAGACGCGTTATCATATTTCTCAGATGTTGCAGTGGCAGTCGCCGATCTGAACCTGGCGGAAGGAGATAGGGAGAACCTGCAGGGGGATATTCAGCCCAGCCTCGCCCTGGTGCTGCTATTTCTCAGAGACATGGAGACGGCGGAGACCGATGTCGCCCTTCAGAGGAAGATCGTGGTCACCGCTACGGGAAAAAGGAAGCTCGTCCGGCTGGAGGTCAATAACATCGATCCGGCTGCCAACATCCGGCGGATTACAGACAACGTCAATGCCACTATCATGCTCTCCGGCACCTTCTCCCCCCTGGAGGCTTATGAGCTCTACTGCCTGGGAGAGGAGGGCAGAGCAGAGAAGCTCTGCCTGCCCAACCCCTTCCCCAAGGAAAACCGCCTCCTTCTGGTGGCTAAGAAGGCCACGACCCAGCTGGAGCAGAGGGAGGATATGGACAATAGGGAGGAGATATCGGGGCACATAAGATCACTGATCGAGTGCGTCCCGGGAAATGTGGCGGTGTTTTTCACCTCTTATCCCATGATGAACAATTACCGGGACGTCTGTCTCTCATCCTCAAGAAAGGTTGGAAAGAAGCTCTGTGTTGAGCCCCGCAGCGCAGACCAGGTCCCTGAGCTTCTGGATCTGTTCTTCTCTTTGGGAGCCCAAGGCGGTGCGGTTCTGACTGGAGTGTGCGGGGGAAAGCTGGCTGAGGGGATCGACTATAAAGGCGAGGCCCTGAAAGGAGTGGCAGTGGTAGGGCTGCCTTTGTCGGCATACGACGAGATCCAAAAGGAGATCAACAGCTACTACACCATGAAATATGGCAAGATCAAGGGTATGCTCATCGCCTACACCCTGCCTGCGATAAACCGGGGGCTGCAGGCTGCTGGAAGGGTTATCCGGGCGGAATCGGAAAGGGGCGTACTGCTGTTCTGCGACCGCAGGTTTGGAGATGACGATCTCGGGGGAGTCAATCAGTTCCTTCCAGGCTGGGTGAGGGAGGAGTTGATTTTGGTGGATGCCAGAGAAGGAGGGGAATTGATCCGGGAGAAGATCGCGAAATGGAAGATGGAGAATGATTCCGGAGGCACTCTGGAAAGCAATTCTAAAATCCTCCCTGCAGGCGATTCGAAGAACGCTTCCCAGAGAGGGGGAGTGCAGGAGGGCAGCAGTAAGAGGGATGAGCCCTCATCTGCCAAGAGGACAAGGCCGCGAAGGGGAGGCAAGAGGGATCTGAGGGAGCTGGCAAGATCTCTAGGCCTGGGAGACCCAGGTTCTAAGAGAAGCTGATCCCGCCTTTTGGATGGATTGGGGAATCTAGTTGATCTGTTCTGCCTCGATCACCCGCAGAGGAATGGTGCCCAGGGCCTTTCCAACCGTTGATTTTGCTATCCTTCCTGCATGCTCCTCGCTCTCTGCATTGAAGATCTTGATCTCAAATAAAAGGGCCACCAGAGCTGTGTTGGAGACGAGAAAGACGCCATCTAAGGGCTCATTGCACTCCGGGCAATCCCATTGGCCCACCTCTACCTCAACAAAGTCCATCTTTCTCTGGTTCAATCTCTTTCCTGCCTCAGAGATGGCCACACCGATGGCATCATCCTCGGTCTTGACATCTCTGACCAGCCAGGCACCCTCCAACAAGACATTGAAATTCGGCATTGCTCAAATGCTAGGAGGATGTATGATATCTACTTTTTCCGCCAGAAATTGCCTTTCGATTTGCTCTATCTAGACTATCTGGCCTGGCTGAAGCTGTTCTTGCTAGAAGAGACCATAAATGAGCTTTTTTAAACTGACTTCCGCATTTATCTTGCTAAATCGAGGAGAATGAACGGATATATTGTTATATTAGAAACCACAAATAAGGATCTGAGTGGAGTTGGGATGTTGGTCAAAATCGTGTTGATGATCGAGGTTGATATCTGATAAATCATCTTGAATTTAATCTAAACCCGGATTCGCCAACTATCCTCCTGCCAGGTTTGCAGACGAGCGAACTGCGCCTTTGGATGATGATATCGACCGCTCCATAGTGATGAAATCACCGTTCTATGGATGATGAAGATGCATAACGCAGCCGAGACAGCAATTGTAGCTACTGACAATTCTGAGAGCTTTGCAGGCGAGCCGCCAGATTCATCCGAGCTGCGCGCAGCCAGATGGGTCTTTCCATTTCGCTATTCATTGGCCATAGCAAGCTCAATTGTCATTTGTTATGCCCTGGTGATGTTCATCCTGAGGGATGATCCAGAGGCGACAACCGCTTTCACAGACCTGGCGCTCATCCCAATAAACGGCATGGCCGCATTAGCCCTCCTTTATGCGGCGGCTTTTTCTTATCAGCAGAGAAAAAAAGGATATCTGACCTGGCTAATCCTCTCTCTGGCCACATTTAGCTTCACCATGGGGGATGTTATTTGGGCCTATGAAGAGGCCATTCTCAAGGTTGACCCATTTTTTTCCATCTCAAACGTCTTCTATCTGGCATACTATCCTTTATTCCTATTGGGGATCATAGCCCTCCCCTCACTGCAATTCTCCTCCAGAGAGCGCCTCAAGATGGCCCTGGATTTCGGAATAGTAATGTTTGCCGGGATAATCATATTCTGGAACTACATAATCAGTCCAGTCATTCAGGAATCAGCAAACTACGATATTCTCACATTGATAATCTATATCATTTATCCTTTTGGGGATCTGATTTTGCTCTTCTCAGTCCTGGAGCTTCTCTTCAGGAAGATCCGCGGCAATGAACAGACCTCATTGCTCCTTCTTGCTGCCGGAATGATCTGTCTGATAATAACCGATTCCATATTCCTGCAATTGTCATGGTCTGATGCCTATGCAGCAGGAGGTCTTCTCGATCTGGGCTGGCCATTATCCTATGCGCTGGTAGGCCTTGCGGGCATGTCTCAGGCGGATGTCGTATCAAAGAAGAATTCCTTCAAGATACCTGAATTCGGGGAATTCCGCTCAGGAGGGCTGACCTGGCCACTCTACCTTCCCTATTTATTCGCAGCGGGAGCATTTGCTCTGCTGGTCTGGAGCCATGAAAATCCGATTGGCATTTCCTTCGCCAGCTTATCCTGGGCAGTGGGGATGATAATTGGCCTGGTCATACTGCGACAGATACTTATCCTGAACGAAAATGTCAGCCTTTATAAAAAAGCTCAGAAGGATATTCAGGAGAAAGAGCTGGCCAGGGCAGAGGTCATCCGCCTCAACGAAGAGCTTGAAGAAAGGGTGGCCCAGCGAACCAAGCAGCTGGAGGATGCTAATAGAGATCTGCAGTGTGAGGTGCAGGAGAGAATTCAAGCAGAAGCAGGCATGAGGGACTCAGAGCGCAGGATGGCGGATATCATAAATTTCCTTCCGGATGCTACCTTCGTCATCAATAAAGAAGGAGTGGTAATTGCCTGGAACCGGGCCATAGAGATGATGACCCAGGTCAAGGCAGAGGATATTTTGGGAAAAGGCGAATATGAGTACTCTCTGCCCTTTTATAAAAAGCGAAGGCCAATTCTGATTGACCTGGTCACAAATCAGGATCATGATGTAGAGGGCTGCTATGAAGAGCTCAAGCGGCATGAGGAGGGCAGCCTGGCTGGCGTTAGCTTCATCTCAAACCTCAATGGAAAGTTGACCTATCTGCAGAGTAGTGCAGCGGTTCTGTACGATTCAGAGGGAAATATCTATGGAGCAATCGAGTCCATTCGCGATATCACTGACCAGAAGATGGTGGAGGAGGACCTCAAGAACTCCAAAGAGAGAGCCGAATTAGCCACAAGGTCGAAATCCAATTTCCTGGCCAATATGAGCCATGAGATCAGAACGCCAATGAATGCCGTCGTTGGCATGACCGGCCTGCTCCTGGAGACCGATTTGAAGCCTGAACAGCGCGACTACCTGGAGACCATTCGAACCGGCGGAAACTCCCTTCTCGCCATTATCAACAATATCCTGGATTACTCCAAGATCGAAGGAGAGAAGATGGAGTTGGAGATCTTACCATTTGATCTCTTGGGCTGCATAGAGGAGTCGATGGATATGGTGGCGGCGAAAGCAGCGGAAAAAGGCCTTGAGATTGCGTATTTCCAGGACGATGATGTGCCCAGGTTTATAGTGGGAGACCAGATCCGTCTGCGTCAGATCCTGGTTAATCTTCTGGGAAATGCCACCAAGTTCACTGAGAAGGGAGAGATCGTCCTATCCCTGAGTACAACCCCTCTGGATGATGGAAGAATCGAGCTGCATTTTAGAATTATGGATACTGGAATCGGCATCTCTCAGGAGAATCTAAGCCGTCTCTTTCAATTCTTCACCCAGGTTGATTCCTCAACCACAAGGCATTACGGCGGCACAGGTCTGGGCCTGGCCATTAGCCGCCGGCTGGTGGAGATGATGGAGGGAAGGATCTGGGTAGAGAGCGAGAAGGGAGCGGGAAGCACCTTCCATTTCACCATTCGCTGCCAATTACATCATGATGATAGCCGCTCAGAGCCTGGAGATTCTATCCTCACTGGCAAGAGGGTGCTGATAGTGGAAGGCCATAAGTCGGTCAGAGATATGCTCGTCAGGATGGCCGGCTCCTGGGGAATGGAGGCAGTAGCTCTAGCTAGAGCTGAAGAGGCCAAAGAGCTCATGGCCAGAGGAACATCAGCAGCAGAGTTTGATTTTGCAATTCTGGACACCGTCCTGCCGGATATGGAAGGCCTGCTTCTT
>WOYM01000102.1:25626-34809 GCA_011620785.1 Methanothrix sp.
GTTTGATTTTGCAATTCTGGACACCGTCCTGCCGGATATGGAAGGCCTGCTTCTTGCTCGGCAGATCATGGAAAAAGGATTTGCCTCCTTTGTGGTGATGATAAGCCAAATGGGAGAGATGGTACAGAAGGGTGATTCGCTCTCCGGATGGCTGACCAAGCCGGTGAAACCCCATCTGCTAAAGAGACTTTTTATTGATCTGATATCTCCATCCAAGGGAAAGCTTCAGGATCTGGAAGCTCAGTCCACTTCATCCAGAGAGACCAGCGATCTGTCCATCCTCCTGGCAGAGGATAATCCCATAAACCAGAAGGTAGCACTCCTAATGCTGAAACATCTCAGCTATAGAGCCGATGTAGCCAGCAGCGGTCCTGAGGTCCTGGCCAGTGTGAAGAGAAAGCAATACGATGTCATTCTCATGGATATACAGATGCCGGATATGGATGGCCTTGAGGCCACCCGCCACATTCGAGAGATGGATGGATCAGTCTCGCAACCTCATATCATAGCTATGACCGCTTACGCTCTGGAGGGTGATCGAGAGGAGTTCTTGAAGGCCGGCATGAACGGCTATCTGAGCAAACCAATCCAGTTAGGAGAGCTGAAATCGGCCTTGGAAAGTGTGAAGCCAATAGATTAGATGAGATTATAGAAAAGATGATCAATGCTGATCAGATCATTCTATTCTCTTCTCTCTCCTCTATAAAAAGCTCCGGCAATGCATTCATGTACTCTTTAATCATTATGGGAAAAGATCTGGATTCCATGAAGCGCAGACCCAACTGCTCAGCCCAGCGCTGTATCCCCAAATCCTGGGAGACGACTGCAGCATCCAGCTCCTTGGCCAGCAGCAGAACATCGATGTCGGGAGCGCTATCCAGAATGCCATAGCGAAGGGCAGCTCTGTATTTCTCCCGGAACTTCCTTATTATGCTCCCTACGACCTCCCTTTCTATCTCATCCCTCATCTCTCTCAGATCGCCCTTGCTTTCTGACAAAGCGATGCATCTGGAGACCGACTCCCATACAGCTTCCTCAGATATGTTCATACCCTTATTAATACGGCTCCTCATGTAATCCACATATTCATAAAAGATCTTTGAAGGCACCTTAACCTTGTATCTGTCCGGAGTCTTCTTGACCAGCCAGGTATCGACCTTTCCCAGGATGCGAGAATCGCAGCTATTATGCCTGGCAAAATCCTTGATCTCATTGTAGACGGATGGATATGGTATATAGCAGCTGATTCCCAGGTGAAGCCTGCCCTCTGAAATGCGATCCAGGATGGCGTTCATTCCTTCGCAGATGTCGGTGGCGCCCTCGCTCTCCCAGGCCATGGAGTCTGTAAGTGCAGTTGTATCCAGAACGAATCTTTGGCGCAACATTACTGAATGTATTGGATCAAGTGATATAAGATAGCTTCCAGAAAAGCCAAAAGAAAGTGGCCCCCTAAAAAAGCTAATAAAGCCCTATCGCTGATTGGAAGATGTGACCCCAGTGCAACCTCTGGTCTTCACCCTGGCCAGAATTGAGAACCTGATGCATCAGGTGAGCTTCGATCCAGCGGGTATGAAGGGCAAGATCATAACCAATACCACCAGGGTAAGAAAAGAGGCTCTGGATGAGACCCTGGCAGTCTTTTATGATACCATCAAAAGCGGCCTGGCGGTGTCGCCGATGATCAAGGTCATAGAAGGAAAGAGGCGGATTAAAATCAAGACCGCCTGCAGCCTGACCCTTTGCGCCGTTATGCTCAAGCATGGCATACCGGTTCATCCCAAGGGAGGAGGTCTGGTGGAGGTGGTGGAGAGGGAGCCGACAAGGTTCACAGATATGCTCATGTATTGGGCTACGACCGTTGATCCCATTGATGTCCTGACCGCTCAAGGGCTGATGAATATCACTGGGATGATGCGCACCGGGAACGGCCGGATCTTAGGTAACCTTCACGAGGCACCTATGCTCGCCCGGGACAGGATCGAGGATGTGCTTGAAGCTCTGGCCCAGGCGGGATTCGCCGGGGTGCTGGAGCTGGGCCAGCCGAATATGAATGTCCTGGGGGTCTCTGTGGAGAGGGATCACGTGGGATTGGCACTGGTCGGAGGGACCAATCTCATGGCTGCAGCAAAGGAATGCCAGATAGATGTGATGCATGAGTCGATCAGCGATCTGACAGATATTTCTGAATTGAAGCATATAGAAGAGCTTCTTTAGGAAGCATTATTCTTATACCACAAGTGATCAATTCATTTTTGTGATCGATTCCGTCAAGAACCGCGAGATTGCTGGCATTCTCTACCAAATGGCAGAGCTCCTGGAGCTGCATGCAGAGAATCGCTTCAAGATAATAGCTTACAGCAGAGCTGCAAGGGCAATCGAATCCCTGACAGAGGATATCGAGCAGGTCTGCAGGGATGGAAGGCTGGAGGGCATTCCTGGCGTTGGGAAAGCGATCGCTGAGAAGATCAAAGAGTACCTGCGCACCGGCAGGATTCAGTCTCATCAAGACCTCCTGGCGGATACACCGCAGGGCCTGGCTGAGCTTCTCCAGATCTCAGGTTTGGGCCCAAAGACGGTCTTTATGCTCCATGAGAAGCTGAACATAACCAACCTGGATGAGCTGGAGAAGGCTGCAAGGGAACACAGTATTCGCCGGCTTCCCAGAATGGGCGTGGTGCGTGAGAAGAATATACTGAAATCCATCGAAAGGTACAGGAAGCGCAGCAATCGTATACTCTACAGCACTGCTGAGCCCATTGTTGATGAGATTCTGACATATCTGGGAGGTATAGAGGGCCTGGAGCATGCCACTGCCGCAGGAAGCTACCGCCGGAGACGGGAGACAGTGGGAGACATCGATATTCTGGCCACTGCGGGAAAGCCGGAGGAGATCGTGGCGGCTTTTGTGAAGATGCCTTTAGTAGAGGAGGTCCTGGCCAAGGGTCCCACCAAAGCGAGCGTCATTATGAATGATACCATCCAGGTGGACCTGAGGATAGTCGAGCACCGGTCCTATGGCACAGTGCTTCAGTACTTCACCGGCTCCAAGGAGCATAATGTCAGCATGCGCCAGCTTGCTCTCGATCGCGGTTACTCATTGAGCGAGTACTCCCTCACCCGCTTGACCAATGGCCAGGATCTGTTCTTCGATCAGGAGGAAGAGGTTTACCAGGCCCTGGGCCTGCAGTACATACCGCCTGAGCTGCGGGAGGACCGGGGAGAGATCGAGGCGGCGCTGGGAGGGAGGCTGCCCAGGCTCGTCGAGGCGAAGGATATTCGGGGAGATCTGCATGTCCATAGCATCTGGTCGGACGGCAGAGCCTCCATAATCGAGCTGGCCCAAGCCGCCAGGTCTCTGGGCTATGAGTATATCGCATTATCCGACCATTCCCCATCGGTCGGCATCGCCGGAGGGATCGGACGAGAGAAGATGGAGGAGAAGATCGAGGCGGTGGCAGAGGCAAATGATAGCCTGGAAGGTATCACCGTTCTGATGGGCGCTGAGGTGGACATAAAGGCAGACGGCAGTCTGGACTATCCCGATGATCTTCTGGAAAGGATGGATGTCGTTGTTGCCTCGGTCCATATGGCCCAGCAGCAGAAGGAGAGGACGATAACCGGAAGGCTGATCTCGGCCATAGAAAACGAGAACGTGGATATCATTGGCCACCCAACGGGAAGGATCATCAACCAGCGAGAGCCATCGGATATGGATTTTCATGCGGTTTTAAAGGCGGCGGCAAAAACCGGGACCGCCCTGGAGATCAATGCTCATCCCAGCCGCCTGGACCTGAATGATGTCAATGCACGGGCGGCAAAGGAGATGGGAGTTCAGATGAGCATCAACTCCGATGCCCATGACGCCGGGCAGCTTCTTAACATGAAGTACGGGATTAACGTCGCCAGGCGAGCTTGGCTGGAGAAAAAGGACCTCATAAATGCCATGGATTTGAAGGACCTTATCCATTTTCTCAAAAAGGAGCATTAAGAGCCTTTTAGCCAAAAATAAAAGGAAAAGATGCTGATTTCATTCTTCCTCCATCTCCCGGAATATGGTCTGCTCTCTTCCCGGTCCTACCGATACCGCAGATATTTCCACGCCCAGCAGGTCCTCGAGCTTTTCTACATAATCGCGAGCATTCTCGGGCAGATCATCATAGTCTTTGACCTCGGTTATATCCTCCGTCCAGCCGGGCACTTCTTCATAGATGGGCTTGCAGCGGGCAAGGTCTGTGGTGCTCTCCGGCGGATAGCCAAGGGTATCGCCGTCCAGATCGTAGCCCACGCAGATCTTTATGGGATTGATGCCCGTGAGCACATCAAGCTTGGTGAGGGCCATCTCAGTGTAGCTGTTGAGATAGACGGACTTCAGGCCTAAGACGGCATCAAACCAGCCGCATCTGCGCGCCCTTCCCGTGGTGGTGCCGTATTCTCCGCCCTTCTCTCTCATCTGCTCGCCCAGGGAATCGACTAGCTCCGTGGGCATGGGCCCCTCGCCCACCCGGGTGATGTAGGCCTTGATCACTCCCACCACGTTGTCGACCATCACCGGGCCGACGCCCAGATTTGCGCAGGCGCTTCCTGCGATTGTGAAGCTGGAGGTTACAAACTTCTGGGTGCCGTGAATGACATCCAGAAATGCCCCCTGAGCCCCTTCAGCCAGGACGCTCTTCTCCTCCAGGAGAGCGATGTTGATCTCCCGCGAGACATCGGCGATCCTGCTCTTCAGTTTCTTTCCGATCTCCAGATACTCATCGATGTAAGGCGCATATCTGACTACAGTCGGGTCGCCGCCCATATCAAGGATTGCTTTCTCCTTGCCAGGCGCGATCTCCTTCAGCTTGGCTTCCAGCAAGGCAGGATCGGTGAGGTCACCCATCTGGACCTCCTCGCGAGCGACCTTGTCCACATAGGCAAATCCGATGCCTCGGTTTGTGGTCCCGATCTTTTCCGTCCTCGCCTTCTCACGCAAGCTGTCCAGCTCGATGTGATAGGGCATGATGATCGTCGTCTTGGGATCAATTCCCAAGTCGACCTTGATGCCTTCAGACTCCAGGGACTGAATTTCATTCCATAAAACCCGGGGATTAAGCACCACTCCGGGTCCGATCAGAAGCCTGCGGCCGAAGATCGCGCCGCTGGGAACCAGATGGAGCTTGTACTTCTTTCCTCCCACAACCACCGTATGACCTGCATTGTCGCCTCCCTGGAAGCGAACAATGACATCGTAGTTCTCTGCCAGTAGATCTATAACCTTGCCTTTTCCCTCATCACCAAACTGCGCACCGGTGAGTATTGTAAACATGCTCTCAGAGATGGCCGGTCACGTAGATAACTATTTTGATGGAAATCATCCCTTTTTGTGATCCAGATTGGAGCAGACATGCTGTGCTATCGCTTCTGTGACATCTATTCCCAGGGCCTCATAGATCCCTTTGCCCGATGGGGTCCCGTTCACCTCTATTGTCGTCAGGCCATCCTTGCTCTCCAGGAGGTCGACGCCGCAATATATGGCGCCAACGGCGCGGGCAGATCTCACCGCCAGGTCCTCCAGCTCACGGGTTTTCGGACCGGGGGTGGGCCGGCCACCTCGCGCCAGGTTGCTGATCCATTCTCCCTGTGGAGCATTGCGATAGATGGCTCCCTGCAATCTGCCGTCCACCACGAATGCCCGGATGTCACGCGGTGAGCCGGAGGCAACGGTGATGAACTCCTGCAGGTAGACCAGACCATTGGCCTCAATTATCCTCCGCAGACTCTCGATGTCCGACTGCTCGATGCTGTTTAGGAGTATAATGTCCTTGCCTTTGTAGCCGAACAGCGGCTTGGATACCGCCTTTCCAAAGGAATGAAGGGCCTCCTCGGCAATCTCCGGGCTTGTGGTGACCACCGTCCTGGGAGTGGGAATGGAAGCATCATGCAGTCTTCTGGATGTAGCATATTTGTTTGCCGCACTGGAGATGGCCTCTGGGGGATTGATAACTGAAATTCCCAACTCCACCAGGGCGGTCAGGGCCTCGAAACGAAAAGAGACATCAACTGCCCCCCGCCTCCCCAGGTCCCGGACCACCAGAGCGTCCAGACTCAACAGATCGGTCTCGCCGCATCTGAAATCCAGACTCCCGTCGATGCTGCTTATCAGCTCGGAGAAATCGAGGAATTTTGCAGACACATTCTTTCGGGAAAATGAGGCCATTAAAGCCTGGGCTGTCCAGTCGTCCCGGTCGGAGACCACGATTCCTACTTTCATGGGCGAGAGTTGGCGATCTGATATAATATCTTCATTGCCCACCCACCTCACCAGACTGGCCTGCCAGTGGATTTGACCTATCGGAGAAGAAATAAGGCGTTGAAGCTCGAGTTGCTGACAAGCTTGCCGTTCAACCGGGCCCCGCCTGGAGATTATTAATGTCGATATATCAAGGACCAATCAACGGCTCTGCCTCGTTCGTATCCAAGCCACTCCGGCGTTGAGGGAGCTAGGGCATTAGCGCGGGAGGCCCAAAGGACCGACTCGCGGCGCCCACTAAAAAAAAGTATTCCGCTCAGCCCAGGAGCGGAATCAGGTCGAGGGCCTTGGTGTTGACGACAGCGGATGTGTCGACAATCTTCTCTCCAAGGGCCCGAGCTTTGATCAAGGGGCGCACAGGCTTTCCTGCCTTGTTCCTGGGGATATCCTCAACGAATATCACGTCCGATGGTATGGCAATCGGCCCCAGGGTCTTGCGCACAAAGGTCTTGATATCCTTCTGCAGGTTGGCGTCACCCTCAACGCCGGGGTTGAGGACAGCATAAACCACAATGCTTTCGCCCTTCACCTTGTCCGGCTTGCCCACCACAGCCGCGGCTTTCACCGCGGGGTGCTTCTCGGCTGAGGCTTCCACCTCGGCATTGGAGATGCGGTGTCCTGCAACTTTGAGGACATCGTCTCCCCGTCCCAGGGCCCAGATATAGCCATCCTCATCCACCCGGGCTTTATCTCCGGAGAAGTATTTGCCCGGGAAGGTGGACCAGTAGGTCTCATTATACTGGGCTGGATCCCGATAGATCTCCCTGAGCATGGATGGCCAGGGCTCAGTGATAATGATATCGCCTGTAGCCCCAACCGCTGAAGGCTGGCCGTTCTCATCCACCACCAATACATTGTATCCGGGCAGGGGGAATGAGGGTGAGCCGGGTTTGAGCGGGGTTATGGGCAGGGGGGCGATGACCTGAGAGCAGGTCTCGCTCTGGAACCAGGTGTCCATGATAGGAGCCGATCCTCCGCCCACATACTTCCTCCACCAGATGAAAGCATCGGGGTTCATGGCTTCGCCCACTGATCCCATCAGCCGGACGGTGGAGAGGTCGAACTTCTGCGGCCATTCCGGTCCCTCATTCATAAACATCCTGATGGCGGTAGGCGCGGTATAGATCACCGAGACTCCGTACTCCTCGATGATAGAGAACCAGCGGCCAAAGTCGGGATAGTCAGGTGAGCCCTCGTACATGACGCTCGTCGCTCCCAAACAGAGCGGTCCGTAGGCGATGTAGCTATGCCCGGTGATCCATCCGATGTCAGCCGTACACCAGTAGACATCGGTATCCTTGATATCAAAAACCCAGGAGGTGGTGAAAGCGGGGCCAACGCTGGCACCGGCGTGGGTGTGAACTATTCCTCTGGGCTTGCCTCCAGCGCCTGCGGTATACAGTATGAAGAGAGGATCTGCGGAGTCCATGGGCAGGGTCTGGAATGTTGCCGGCTGGCCGGCCACAAAGTCGTCCCACCAGACATCCCTTCCTTCCTGCATGGGGGTCTCCTGGCCGTTCCTTTTAACCACTACCACCTTCTCGATGTACTCAAGGCCGGCGATGGCCTCATCTGCCTGGGGCTTGGTGGCGATGGGCTTTCCCCGGCGGTAAGAGCCATCGCAGGTGATCAGGACCTTTGGCTGGCAATCCTCCAGGCGGTCGCGGACGGCTACGGCGGAGAATCCTGAGAAGACCACTACATGGATGGCGCCCAGCTTTGCGCAGGCGAGCATTGCCACCGGCAGCTCGGGAATCATGGGCAGGTAGATTCCCACCCGATCGCCCTTCTTGACCCCCATCTTTTGGAGGGCATTGGCGAATCTATTGACATCTCTGTAAAGCTCGTAGTAGGTTATCTTGCGCACGTCGCCCACGGGCTCGCCCACAAAGATGTAGGCCAGTTTGTTCCGCCGCCGTGATTTGGCGTGCCTGTCCAGGGCATTGTGGGCGATATTGATCTTCCCGCCGGTAAACCATTTCGCAAAAGGAGCTTTCCACTGCAGAACATCCTTGCAGGGCTCAAACCAATCGGCATAGGTCCTGGCCATCTCATCCCAGAACTGGACGTAGTTCTCAGAGCACCAGGCTCTCAGCTCTTTCTCCGACTTCATGCCCTTCTCCTTCATCCAGGCCATGACATTGGAGTTCTCGACGAGATCCTCGGGCGGATAGAACAGGCCGCCATTAGGGGTCTGAGCAGAATTTTCTGTTTTATTATCAACCATTTTAAATCGCCTTACTATATTAGAGCTTTAAAAGACATTCTTTATCTTTATGTTCTTTATTCACCTATGATCAATTGTTTACGACACTGGAATGCCTTTTAAACAATTATTTTGAGTTTCATTGCAAGGATATAAAATTGTTGAATCCTATTTATGATGATATTTTCTATTTTGACTTATTTTATCTTTAATGGTCTTTTAAGCTAGATTTATGGTGCTTTTTCCCATAAAAAATTCTTGTTGATTGAGAAAAGCGGATCTATTGGCTATCTGCAATTGCGTCGAATCCCTGGTTTATTCGGAGGTCATGGTTGGATGAGCATTGTTGTCGCAGCGAGCTGGAAGAAATCGGAATCATATGGTCCAAGAGTGCCGATGTTAGTGCCCAGATAATGCCTCTGGCGGGAAAGATAGCCGTTTATCATGATTCCTTAATTTTGGGCTTTCAAATCAGCAGCATAATTGTAATCATTCATAAGTCTGATGCAGGTTCGAGGAAGAACGAGGGACTGAAAGAGGGGGCTTGCCAAGCAGGAGGAGGACGCGTACATGCTCAATAGAGCTACCAATTTGCCAGAACGATAATTATAAATAGATATTGTTCATATAACATTCATTGTGGGAGAAATTATACAAAAAGATCTTATCGGCCTTGACGTTAATAAGA
>WOYM01000072.1:0-4843 GCA_011620785.1 Methanothrix sp.
CTGTATCCAAGCCACCCCGGCGTTGATGGAGCCTCGTTGGCCGCGGCCCAATGGGCAGACTCACGGCGTACACTGAAAAACAGCTGCAAAGAGGCACGATCAGATCCAGTTAACATCATTGCAGTTATGATTCAAATACTCGAAGCCGAAGCGCTACCCGATAAGTATCGAAGTCAGCAGGAGTTCTGGCCAATCATGGTATATTCAATTAATTATAAAATACTGAGCATTTTCTGCATTTGGCGAGAGCACTGGTAGAGATTTCCATCACATTGGCTAAACCCTATCCAAGAGCTGAAGAAATTCTTCCTTGCTCATGCCAGTATCACTAATAATTTCCTTCAAAATTCCTCTTCCCAACTCTTCGCCGGGGTGGATGGGAATTACTGTGGACCTTCCGTCTGCATGTCGCATGAACAAATGGCTGCCCTTCTGCCTCACGGGCTGAAATCCAATTTTTCCCAGGGCTTTGATAACCTTATCTGCGCTAACCGGTTTCAACCTCAACTACTTGCACCCCTATGAAGCTGCCCATTTCACTCGCATCCTCTTCTTCCAGACATAGCAAAATGGCCTCCTTAATTCGGCTCATCAGTTCATCCAGGCTCTTTGCCTGAGAATGGCAGCCCGGAAGCTCCGGAACAGTGGCAACATAGTAGCCATCCTCATCCTGTCTTACTACTACATCGAACCTCATCAAAAACACCCGCTCATTACTATGAATTTTCTCTTGATACATTTAGCTTCTGCATGATTCAAGAATGCTGTCCAAGATAGCAACAGCCCGCCTTTACCATGAGCTTTTCTATTCCGCGACAGAAGAGCTCATGACCGGCAGGCTGAGGACAGGGGACAATGGTAAAGGCATAGAGATCCGGTTGGAGGCTGGTGGTCAGCTGGCCAGCATAACGTATATTTATCTAATTATAAATGCGCGCGCTCTTTTTGGGCGGCGGGTGCCGGATGTAACCAGCTGATAAAAAATTCAAATGCATGAAAAATGTCTATATCACTTGTTCATCATCACCAATAGCCCCACTGCTGCTAAAGCCGCAGCGGCAGCACCATATAGAAACGAAGCCTCTGCGCCCCACAGAGACCATAGGGCTCCGGCAACCAGGCTGGAGATGATAGAGGCCACTCCCACTGCCCCGTAATAAATGCCCAGAGAGCTGCCCCGAAGCCCGGCCGGGCACAAGTCGGAGACATAAGCCCTCTCCGAGCCGTCCACCAGGGCATAAACCAGGCCATACATGGCAAAAAGGGCAATCAAGCCCCAGAGGCTGGAGACAGCGGCAAATCCAACTGCCGTCAGGGCAAAAAGGGAATATCCCATGACAAGAACCCTTCTTCTTCCCACCCGGTCAGACCATATGCCCACCGGCATGGCCAGGAGGGCATAGACCAGATTGAATAGCAGATAGAGAAGAAGGGGCGCTGCCACTGCCATAGACCCGGAGAAATGGTCCTGGGCGCGGAGGATGAAGAACATATAGCTGAAGTTGCCCAGGGCGAAAAGGCAGGCTATGAATAGAAAGCGCTTCAGCTCCGGCGATAGAGAGGAGAGATTCAATCTGATGCTGCTCGTGCTGCAATCCGGAGCGCGGAAGCTTTCTTTTACCCTGCAGAAGGGAATGAGAGCCACAATGGAAAGGACTCCCGCTACCGCCAGGATAAAAGTAAAGCTGTAGCCGTCCTGCCAGAGTAGATAGGCCAGCAAAGAGCCGACGACCGCACCCGCTGAGTCCATGGCCCGATGCAGTCCGAAACCCCGTCCTCTGTGGCCCTCATCAGTGGACTCGGATATCATGGCGTCTCTTGGAGCGGACCTCACTCCTTTGCCGCTTCTCTCCAGGGTCTTGAGGAGGAAGACATGCTGCCAGGCAGAGGCAAAAGGCAGGAAGAGCTTGCCCATTGCCGATATGGCATATCCGGCCACCACCAGCGGCTTTCTCCTGCCCAGGCGATCAGACCAGCATCCCGAGAGGACCTTGAGGACGCTGGGCAGGCCGTCGCTCACCCCGCCGATGAGGCCAACCGCCATGCTGCCTCCACCAAGTTGAGCGATGAAAAGAGGGAGGATGGGCTGGATGATCTCGCTGCTGATGTCGTTGAGAAAGCTGACAACGCCCAGCAAGAGGACGTTCATCCTCGTCTTTGCATCCGTCCGCTGATCGGGCTTTGGGCCTATAGCAGGAGTTGCCATTTAGTTCTTCTTTGGGCTTGGCTTTTTTGCTTTTTTAGCGAAAAAAATGAGTCTCGATATCATTCCACCTGAATCCTCTGGGAGTCTACCACCATTAGCTTGGGAAGATGGACCTCCAGGATGCCATTATTGAAGCTGGCTTTAACCTGCTCCGGCTTGACCTCAAGAGGCAGCTTGATCTCACGTTCTACATTTCGGTTCTCGATCTCCTGACGCAGGTATTTTCCCTCACGGGCCGCTGATTTGGCGCTTATGGTGAGGGTGTCCTCCGTCACTCGGAGATCGATCATATCCTTGCTCCTTCCCGGCAGGGATATGAGAGCTACCAGCTCGTCCTTTCCGTCCATGAGATCTATAGCAGGCTGATCCTGGCTCTTCTCCATTGAGATATCGCTTGGCAAATCACCCAGGATCTTCTTCGCCGCCTGAATTGATATGCGAGCAACCTCAACCGCTGCATTGCCTATCATCTGCTCCAGATCACTGCTTCCAGATGGATATGATTTCATGCACAAAAATAGGTCTTTGTATCATAAAACCCTTTGCTTCCTTGCCGCGAGGAGAGCAAATTACTTAAACGCCTCTTTCGAGTGGAATGCTGTGAAGGACAGGGAAGCACTGAAGCTGAAAAAGCCATTAATAGAGGCGTGCATCAAATCAGCTCGGAAATATGGAAAGAGTGATGCCATAGGACTTCTGCGAGGCACCCTCTTCCTGGAGAGTGAACCCATGTCCCTGGATATGCTGGCGGAGAACACCGGCTACAGCAAAACCACCGTCCGCTCCAGCATGAACCTGCTGGAGAACCTGGGGATAGCTCGCCGGGTGGTCGACCCCCAGGATATGCATCATAACATCAAGCAGCATCGCTACGCCCTGGTGAACGATGCCGAGGCAAAAAGGCAGGTCATTCTCTCAGCAGCCAAAGAGGAGGTTGATCTGATCCTGCAAGCCCTTCTTCAGGTGAGAGATAACCTGGAAAGAAGAGAGAATGAATGGTGTAATAGAGCAAGGGATAAAGGGTACAAGAGAGAGAAGGATGAAGGGTACAAGAGAGACGATAAGCTGAAAGCCCTTTTGGCGGAATCCTTGCAGTTTTATGAGGAGATGAAAAGGACGCTGGATCTGATAAGCCGGTTCACCTCAAAGGAGCTGATAGAGATCCTGGAAGAACATGAGAGATAAAAGAGATCTCTCTGTTGCCCCCCTAGCTGGCCAGCTATCATCGATTAGGATCTCATCTCAATAGCAGACCTTTAGGATTTACGCTCTGGTCGTTCTTCTTGGCCAGGCAAGAATCCAAGCCGCCAGCAGCCACAAGAGAAGGAATGCAATGACGAGCCTTATCATGATCAATCACAATCATTAATAGTGATGTTTTGGTATATCTAAGTTTTCCTCTATCGAAGCTCGATGAGGGATTGGAGAAAATAAGCTGCAAATGGCATAGCCTGATATATGTTGCAGCCCAAATATCTTGAAATGGTGTTTGGATATGAGAGCGATCAATGCTGTTTTGCTCCTGGCTCTGCTGCTGATCTTTTCAGGCTGCGTTGAGCGGCCAGAGGCCCCGGCGGTCTCAGAGCAGGAGGCCACAGAGGAATGGAAGGCCGATGGGATAGTCAGTGAGGGGGAATACACCCGCAGCATGCTCCTCCAGGCCCCGACCAGGCAGGGCTACAGCGGCGGGGACATGCAGATCTCCTGGAGAAATGACGAAGAAGATCTCTATATAGCCCTGAACGGCAGCACTCTTGGCTGGGTGGCACTGGGCTTTGAGCCTCTGGAGTGGATGAAGGACTCCGATATAATCCTGGCCTCGGTGGACAAAGGCACTGCTGTGGTATTGGATGAGTACTGCACAGGCAACTACGGCCCGCATATCGAGGATACCATGTTGGGTGGTACAGACGATATCCAGGAGTTTTCTGGAAGCGAATCAGCTGGCAGGACCACAATAGAGCTGAAGAGATCGCTCCAGTCCTCTGACCGATTTGACAAGTCCTTCTCCTCTGGACAGGCGGTCTCTATCATCTGGGCGCTGTCCGACAATCCAGACATCAGCCAGAAGCACGATGTGGCCTACGGCGAGGGCATCCTCTCCTTGATCCGCGCGGGTGGTGTGGCGTCTGCTTCCCTCCTGGGAGCTCTGATCCCGAGGGAGAAGGATGGTCTCATCTTCATCTGGGAGGAGGAAAAAGCAGCCCGAGACATCTACTCATCGCTATATGAGAGGAATAATCAGACAATCTTCCTGGATCTGACCAGATCAGAGGAGAGCCACATGGACCAGGCGAAGGCGGTCATCGAGAAGTACGACCTTTCCCTTCCCGAGGATGTGCCGGGAGCATTCGGAAACCAGACACTGCAGGATATCCACGACCGCCTCCTGGCAGAGGGATTGGAGTCGTATGATCTGGCCCTGAAGGTGGCGGCAGAATTTGAGGAGATAAGCATCATGGACCTGGAGGCTGAGCTGGCGGCGGCGGAGAACGAGGATGTCAGGACCATGTATCAGGGACTCCTGGCGGGCTCAAGAAAGCACCTTCGCTCTTATATCGCCGACCTTAAAGAGCAGGGAATAGAATACGAGCCGCGCCATCTTGAGAGGAGCGAGTTTGAAGAGACGGTGCGGGT
>WOYM01000072.1:4943-6950 GCA_011620785.1 Methanothrix sp.
GTAACCCATGCTCCAGGACCTCGTTCTGACCGTTGTGGTTGAAAACTCCGCATCCCTTGAAAACGATGATCTGCAGGCCCAGCACGGCCTGTCCATCCTGCTGGATATGAATCTGGGATCTGAGAACATGAAGCTGCTCTGGGACGCTGGGGCCACCCCGGCGGTTATGCTTCATAATGCCGATGCTCTGCATATAGATCCAGATGAGATCGACCTGATCTGCCTCAGCCACGGCCACTACGATCACACCGGGGGACTGATGGGCTTGCTGCAGAGGAGGATGGCACCAGTTCCGATCGTTGCCCATCCCGATATCTTCGCCCCCAAGCTGAAGGTCCGGCCTTTTTTTAAAGTACATAGGCGCTCCCTTCACCCGGGAGCAAATGGAGGTTGCAGGGGCGATAATGCTCCCCTGCCGCGGCCCGGCAACGCTGGCTCCGGGGGTCATGACCACCGGCGAAGTGCCCCGGGTGGAGTCCTTCGAGACGGTGGAGGGATTCTGGACTATGAAAAATGACCAGTACACTCCAGACTCCATGCCTGACGATCAATCACTGGCCATACATCTGCCTGGAAAGGGGCTGGTTGTGATCAGCGGCTGCGCCCATAGCGGCATCATCAACACTATAAGATATGCCCAGAGGATAACAGGTGAGGAAAGGCTGTATGCGGTGATAGGCGGATTCCACCTCATGGGTGCAGATAATAAGCGCATAGATGCCACTGCCAGGACCTTGCTCGATCTGGACCCGGCAGTTGTCCGGGCCGGGTCACTGCACCGGTCAGAAAGCCCTCTCCCGGCTGCAGGATATACTGGGGGAGAGCTGCCAGCCTCTGACAGTGGGAGATTCAATCAAGTTTTAAGGATAATGGAGATGGAGAGATTGATAGCTTTTGGGCCTGTGCCTTCCCGCAGGCTGGGACGATCCCTGGGGATCAATAATATACCGGCCAAGATCTGCAGCTATTCCTGCGCCTACTGCCAGGTGGGCAGGACTCTGCAGATGTCTGCAGATCGCCGCCCCTACTATCCCCCCCAGCAGATCTTCGACCAGGTGGCCCAGAAGGTGGCAGAGGCAAGAGATCTGGGCCTGACCATAGATTACTTATCTTTTGTTCCTGACGGCGAGCCCACATTGGACAGCAACCTGGGCGAAGAGATCGAGCGGCTTCGATCCCTGGGAATCAAGATAGCGGTGATCAGCAATGCCTCTCTGATATGGGATGAAAGGGTTCGAGAGGACCTATTCAAAGCAGACTGGGTGTCGGTCAAGGTGGATTCTCTGGACGAGAAGGCCTGGCGGCGAATAGACCGTCCCCACCGCAGTCTCAGGCTCGATATGATCCTTCAGGGAATCGAGGATTTCACCCAGGAATATAGTGGCATCCTGGCCACGGAGAGCATGCTCTTAGCCGGCATAAACGATTGTAAGGCCAGCCTCCTGGCCATAGGTGAGTTCCTGGAGAAGATCGATCCTGAAGTATCATATATCTCCGTTCCCATCCGTCCTCCGACAGAATCATGGGTACAGATGCCCTCCCCAGAGAGCCTGTGCCTGGCTTATCAGATATTCAGCCAGAGGCTGAAGAGGGTTGAGCTCCTGGTCGGATATGAGGGGGACTGCTTCGACTTCACCGGCGAAGCTAAAGAGGATATCCTGGCGATCGCCTCCGTTCACCCCATGAGAGAAGTTGCCCTGAGAAGATTTTTAGAAAAATCTGGAAATAGCTGGGATATCATAGAAGAGCTGCTGGAAAAAAAGGAGCTCATTCGCATCGAATACCAGGGCAACAGCTTCTACTTGAGGCGCCCCGAGAAACAAGATAAGACAGGAACTGAATAAGAGAGTCACTGGGCAAATTTCTTGCCCATAATTTTTGGCCTATCCGATCTATGCCTGGCGGCTTCCCTGCATCGTTCCCGACCAGGCCCCTCCCTGAGCATCATAGGCATTGAAGCTGCCGGAGAGGTTATCTTCGCTCATGGTGAGAGTGCACCGATAGAGC
>WOYM01000063.1 GCA_011620785.1 Methanothrix sp.
AGATCCCTTCATCTTCCCTTTGCCATTCGAAAGATTGTCGAACGAGGAAGATTACTAAATATGCGATAGCTTTCAAGGGATTCAACTGATGGAATAGGCCAAATTTTTAGAGCTAGGTCTGTTAAATGATCTGCTCGATTTATTTTGGCAATTGGCATGTACTTTTCCCCTCCGTCCTGAGAAACCGGCTCAAAACTCATACCGTTTTCCCTCTTCCACCAGCACCACATTCTCGAAGCTATCGGCAAACCACTCTTCAGCCTCGGTATGAACCGGAACTATGTAATCCGGATCTATCTGCTCGATAGCCCAGGTGATATCCTCGGCCGATGCATGGCCGGAAGCATGATAGCGCTTCTCAAAGTCCAGATCGCCGTTCTCATCCAGGGAGAAGCCGCGGGAATTGATGTTAAAGCGCCGCAGCCAATGCCACAGCCTCCTGAAATCGATCTCCATCTCCTCATTGAAGGCCTCGCAGGCAGAGTAGATGTAGGTTCCGCTTTCTGGCTTGATGTCCAGCAGGTGCTTCATATCAAAGAAGGAGAAGCATAGGATGTAATCCTCAGGGCGCTCCCGGATCGAGATGTGATCAACGTATCGATCAGCATAATGAGTCTCGACAACCTCCTGCTCCCACTTCCTCTTCGATTTGTCCATGATCTCGCTGTAGATCCGAAGCTCATCGGTAGTACTTGATCCGCCGATGCACTGCAGATTATGCAGCATGTAGACATCCTTGGCCATGGCCACCAGCTCCCTGCCGCTCTTCCGGGCAATCTCCTGGAAGGACTCCAGCCTCTCGAAGTTCCGGGGGGAGAAGTCGGCTATGACCAGGCCGGAGGAGGATTCAACGCTCTCCCTGCAGGCCTCACAGACCGATCGCTCAGAGGTCTTCTCCCCCTCAGACGGACCTGCTCGCGTTCCTTCCGTGATCAGAACAGATGCATCTTTTGCCCGGCTGATGAACTCCCGAGTGGATTGCTCTTTTTTGCCGTGCAGGCGAAAGTCGCCCGTATAGGCCACCGTCGTCTCGCCTCTGAGGATGTAGGCTGTAGCTCCGAAGATGGAGTGGTCGACGGGATGGGCGGAGATCTCGAAGGGGAATGCGGCATTATCAAAGCAGCAGCATTTTCCTGGGTCCAGCTTCTTGGCTCTCTTGCCGTCCTGTCCAGGTTTGCGGGAGAGAAAAGAGGTCAGAGCATCGGATGGCTCCTCGGTGCAGCAGAAGTCCCTGCCCTGGTAGCTCATGCCGGCCACAGATGAGAGATAAAGGCCGCCCAGCTTTTCGGATGCCTGGCGGGGAGAGAAATAGGCAGTGTCCGTCTCCAGGGAGGAGGCGCCAGTGTCCTGCATTCCTTTCATTATGGCGATGCTCTCCGCTGAGGCCACCAGGGGGATGTCTTTTTTCAGCATCCCGATATTGCCGCAGTGATCGAGATGGGCGTGGGTGAGGAGGACTGCCATCACGTTGAGGGTGGGGAACTGGCTCATGGAAAGGTCAGAGGGGATGAGGTCCGGTCGGTAGATATTGAGCTTGGGCAGCAGGTCCAGGTGCATGAGGTCGTGAATCCCCCGAGTGTCCCGATTTTTTAAAAACTCCTCGTAGAAGGCCCCGTATTTGCCGAAGTTCTTGCCGAAATCCAGGAAGACTCCCTCTCCGCTCTGCTCAAGGTAGATCTTGTTTCCTCCGATGCCATGGGCTCCATCATATACCGTTAGCGATACCATCTATCTCTCCCTCCTAACCAATACAGAGAATGGGAAGAAGAAATATAAGTTTTTTTGAGACAGCTCTTCTTCAGGCCTTATTCCTGTTGTATTTTATAACCTCGGGCCGACTCGATCCTCCATTGGGCATCATACCACAGCTTTTGGGAAGGACGGCGAAAAGGGTAAAATGAAAGAGGGGCTTTGAGAAGATTGAGATGTTTTGACAATGACCGAGCAGAACCGCAGGTACGTTCAAAAGGAGATCGGAAGGCTCCTCTCCGATATCTGGCGGATTAAAGGGCTGGCGGAGCAGGAATACGGCCCGCAGCACCCTATAACCAAAAAGCTCGCCGGCATGCATGGGGATGCACAATTGCTGCTGCAAAAGGCCTCTGGCAAATAGTTGTGAGAACTGCGATGTCGCCCAGAGTATCTCCTTGGAAATCAAACCTCCAGAGACCTCCTCTTTGGCATCATGGCAGCTTCTTTCTGGATGGGGGGTTCGGCGAATCTCTGACCGCCTCCAACATCTTTTCACCAGCCGAGCATCTCTTTGCCCTGGAATCGTCCGCTGCCATCAAGGGAAAGTTTTTTATATCGGCAATTGCCGTATATAGTAATTGGCAAAGGTCGAAGCATCTTTTCCTCCGACATCACTGACTTTTGCCTCCCTCCTTCTCACTTCTTTTCCAAGCTCTGTTGAGCCGCGCGCGACGAGGTCAAAGCCACTCGCGAAAGCTGAGATCGTTTGGCAAGAGATCAGGTTAAATAATTCGCAGATCTGCATGCTGCAAGAATAGATTCTGCCAGAGAGCAAATCGCTGCCAGTATTGATGAAATCCTTTCTAAAAAAAGAGATGCTAAAGATAACCCCTTCAAAGGATTATCTCTATGTCCAGCTCTTCTGCCAGTTCTTTGTAGCGGTTCCTGATGGTGACCTCTGTCACTCCTGCCACATCTGCCACCTCGCGCTGTGTACGCCGGTCCCCGCAGAGGATGGAGGCGATGTAGATTGCAGCTGCGGCCACGCCAGTGGGCCCGCGCCCGCTGGTGAGCTCCTTTTCCGCTGCCTGGCGGAGGATCTCAATTCCCTTCGCCTGCACCTCGCCCTTCAGATTCAGGCCGGAGCAGAAGCGGGGGATGTAGTCGATTGGGCTGGTGGGCATGAGCTTTAAGGCCAGCTCCCTGGATACAAACCGGTATGTCCTGCCGATCTCTTTTCTCGATACCCTGGATACTTCTGCGATCTCATCCAGGGTGCGAGGGACATTGCACTGGCGGCAGGCGGCATAAAGCGCTGCTGCGGCCACGCCCTCAATGCTCCGCCCCCTGATGAGGTTTTTGTCTACAGCCTTGCGGTAGACAACCGCCGCCGTCTCCCGCACATTTCTGGATAGACCTAGAGCTGATGCCATTCGGTCCAGCTCGGACAGGGCAAAGGCTAGGTTTCGCTCTGTGGCATTGCTGACCCGGATGCGCCTCTGCCATTTTCTCAAGCGGTAGAGCTGAGCCCTATTCTTGGAGGATATGGTCTTGCCATATGAGTCCCTGTTCCTCCAGTCGATCATGGTGGAGAGTCCCTTGTCGTGGATGGTGTACGTCATGGGCGCCCCAACCCTCGACCTCTTCATGCGTTGATCGTGGTCGAAGGCTCTCCATTCCGGCCCCTGATCTATGAAGTTCTCATCGATCACCAGGCCGCAGTCGGAGCAAACCAGTTCTGCTCGTTCATAGTCGCGCACCAGGGTGTGGCTCTTGCACTCTGGACACTCGACTGTAAACTTCTCAAACTCGTCTACCTTCTCTTTCTCGCGTCTGAGCCGGGTACGCTCCTTGAGCTTCTCCGGCTCCGCCCTCTCTATCTCTCTCAGCTTTTCAATTTCTTCCACTTGCTATCTCTCCCCGGCGCCTCATCGATATAGAGCTTCTTTCCGATGTGGGCAGCGGCATCTGTTCCTCTATTCGGCCGAACGATTATATATGGATGATCGATGGGACCGAATATATCGAAAACCTTTCCGACCCTGGTCCTTTTCTGATCCACCACCCAGGAGTTCCCCCTGGGGATAGCGGTCTCGCTTCCAACGATCTCTTCACTCTGGACGATCAGTTTATTCTGCACGACATGAAGCGCGGTGCCTAGCCTCTTCAAAAGGTCACCTCATCTATATAGATAAAGAAGTACTATTTAAGCCTTCCGAAAACCATTTATTAAATGAATCCCGCAATCCACGCCGCGCATGCCCCAAAGGAGACAGAAGGCCGGACCGAAGCTTTATCTGTTAATGCCGGCTAGTCCTCACTGATGTTTGAGCGTCTTCCAACTATCCCCACATCGCAGGAGCTTTTAGATAAATCATTCCGGCGCGCCTCCCGTGCTGCCGACAATGAGTCCATGGTCCTGAATGCAGGCAATATTCTCTCAGATAACCTTGCCAATTTGATCCGGAAGTTTCCCTCCTTTGAGAACCTACCTCCTTTTTACAGAGAGATGGTGGAGATAACGGTTGGCGTAGATAAGATCCGTATCAGCCTATCTCGCCTGCGCTGGGCCTCCAGGCAGACAAGACTGATAACCAGAGAGTATGTGGGAAAGATCCGGCGGGCCAGGGGGACGGACAGCACTCCCCTCCGAAAGTCGGCCTTTGGGCGCTTCTCATCGGTGATGAGATCGATTGAAAAGGATATGCTGTTCCTGAATTCTGCCCGGAATCTGCTTCGAAAGATGCCGACCATAGATCCGGAAGCTCCAGCCATTCTCATCGCCGGTTATCCCAATGTGGGGAAATCAAGCTTCATCATCCGAATTACCGGGGCCAAACCAGAGGTGGCAAGCTATCCTTTTACCACTCGGGGGATAATTGTGGGCCACTTCGTTCGTGACGATAAGAGGTATCAGGTGGTGGACACTCCCGGATTGCTCGACCGGCCAATGTCGGAGCGAAATGAGATCGAGAGGCAGACCGTGGCTGCCCTCAGCCATCTGCAGGGGGTAGTGCTATACATTCTGGACCCAAGCGAGCACTGCGGCTATCCTCTGGATTCACAGCTTCGTCTGGCCGAGGATCTATCCAATTGGATCAAGCTGCCCATGCTGATCGTTGCCAATAAGGTTGATATCAAGAGATACAGTGATCTGGCAGAGATGTCCACCGAGACCGGAGAAGGCGTCTCTCTAGTGCTGGAGAGGCTGATCGCTCTCCTGAATAGTAAAGGCGATGGACTTGCAAGCAGTTCTTATGCTGATAAGTCTATATTATAAAATGATATCCTCCGAATCTACTATCCCGCCGGAGAACTCAATTGCGGACTGTGATTCTCAGCACCATGAGCTTTTCAAAAAAGCATCCTTTGCTGGCCACCCGCTCTGTGATAAGCCCGGCGTCCCCTGCCATCATCTCCACCTCTTCCGGTCCGGTCAGGCTGGATATGAGCAGCAGTGCTCTTCCCCCCGGCCGGAGGTGGCCAGCCAGATTCAGCAGGAACCGGCCTATGGTCTCCCTGCCGCTCTCCCCTCCGTCCAGGGCATAGTTGATCCATTGATCGCTTCTCTCTGCCCGTTCGGTGGGAAGGTAAGGGGGATTGAAGATGATCAGATCGAATCTCCCTCTTATTCCTCCGAAGAGGTCGGATCTTATCACTTCCACCCCTCTCTCCCTGGTCGCCCTGACGGCATGTGGATTTATGTCCAGGGCGACAAGGCTCTCCACCTGTCCGGCCAATTCCAGGGATACGAGACCCGAACCGCAGCCTACCTCGAGCACATGATCCTCTGGGCGGGCCTCTTTTATGGCCGCCTGCAAGAGGAGAAATGTATCCTCGTCCGGATGATAAACCTCACAAGATCGAAATCCAGAACAAATTATCTCAATCCTCCAACGGGCCTAAATGATCCTTTCCTTTTTCAATTCTGCCGGCACCTGTACAGGCCATCCACATAAGAGCAGATATCATGGATGACCCGGGGATCGTTCAGCCATACCCCTGCCTCGTAGTTGTCATCGATCCCTCCCTGGGAGAGATTGGCAGAGGTCACTATCGCCTCTTTTCTGTCGATCATATAGATCTTGGCATGGAGCGGCCGGACGAAAAGGAGCTCTCCCCCCAGCCTTCTTACCTCATCCTGGATGTCATCGCTCATTCCTGAGCTGTAGTCCGATTCCCGCCCTCTCATGAACACCACCAGCCTCCCTCCCCGGCGGAAGAACTTCTGCAATGGAGCGGCAATCCGATTCCAGGTCTGCCTCTTTATCCAGGGGGATACAACCACCACCTCGAACCTGGCCGTCTCCAGCATCCTGCAGAGTCGGTCCTCAATGGAGTGGAGGCGAAGGGGTGGAAAGGTGCCCAGGAAGATGGCTGAAGGATTTTGCTCCTGGCGGGCAAGGTAGCTCTCCAGGTACTGCAGCCTTTCCGACGAATTGTATTCTGCAGATCTTTTCGTCTTCTTGAGCTCCTCTTCAAGATCCACGCTGCGGCTCTTGAGCTTGAGCAGATTTGCGCATTCCCGTTGGAGCTGGTCCAGCTTCATCTCCTTTTCCCTGAGCCGGCCCTGCAGCTGTTCTACGTCCATTTGCATATGGCGATAGCCTGCTAGCAGCTTTTTATTGCGACCAGCTTCCAGCTGGATGATGCTGAGGGATATCACCGCTAAAGCCAGAAATGCCAGCCAGATCCAATACCCTTCCATTGCGGCTTGACCTCAGAAGCAAATCTCATTGTAAGTTATATATAGATAACGTGATCGATATGAATAACGGATTTGCATTATTGCATTTTCGTTAGGTGCATATGGATGCTTGAGCCAAAGCGGCATCCTCAAAAAACCAAAATAAACCAAAAGAGTATGTCTGTGCCATAAAAAAAATGGTTTCGGGATGATCAGAACATCCCGGGAGGCATTCCTCCCATTCCCATTCCTCCCATTCCACCCATGCCCCCCATCCCAGGAGGCATGCCGCCTGGACCGCGTGCAGGAGGTTCCTTGGTGGAGGCTAAGACATCATCGATGCGCAGTATCAAACAAGCAGCATCAGTGGCTGACAAAATAGCCTGAATCTTAACCCGCAGGGGCTCGACCACGCCCAGCTCATACATATCCACCGTCTCCCCGGTATAGGCATTGAGCCCTATGTTCTTGTTGCTGGAGTGCCTGCTCTTCAGCTCAACCACCTTATCGATGGCATCAAAGCCAGCGTTCTCGGCCAGGGTCTTGGGCACGATCTCCATCGCCTCAGCGAACTTGGCGACGGCAAGCTGCTCCCTCCCCTTCAGAGTGGCGGCATATTCGCGCAGACGCAATGCGATCTCGATCTCCGGGGCTCCACCGCCAACCACCAGCTTCTTGTCCTCCACCACGTCTGCCACCGCATGCAAGGCATCGTCAAGGGCCCTCTCCAGGCCATCCAGGACTTGCTGGGTTCCTCCACGGAGGAGGAGGGTTGCAGCGCTATTCTTGGTGCCGGTTATAAAGGTCATGATCCCACTTCCCACCCTCCGCTCCTCCACCAGAGCGGCTGATCCGAGGTCCGAGGGTCTCAATTCATCCAGGCTGGTGACGATGTTAGCTCCCGTGGCCTTGGCAAGCTTGTCCAGGTCCTTCTTGATCACCCTTCTGAGGGCGAGAACACCGGCCTGAGCCAGGTAATGCTGGGCCAGGTCGTCGATGCCCTTCTGGCAGAAGACCACATTTGCGCCGCTGGCGATCACCTTATCCGCTGCCTCCTTTACCCTCTTCTTCTCATGCTCCATGAACATCTGGAACTGATCGGAGGAGGTGATCTGGACCTCAGTCTTGGTCTCAGTGTCCTTGGACTCGATGGGGCAGGAGAGCAGGGCCACCTTGGCATCTGTGACCTTGCGGGGCATATTCTGGTGGACGATCTCCTTGTCGATCACCACTCCCTCGATGATCTCTGAGTCTGCTGTGCTCTCGCCCACCTTCTTCTCCACGTTGACCCTGTCCATGTCGAAGACCCTCTTATCCCCATAGTCCTCGGTGGCATTGAGGACCAGATCAACGGCATAGCCGGCCATCTTGCTGTCAGGAGAATCTGCCAGCTTGCCGGTCATAGCCGTCCGGGCGATTCTCTCCAGCAGCACCCGATCTGACTCCTGGGCCTCGAAGGCGATTGACTTTGCGATCTTTACTGCTTCATCAGCTGCCATTCTATAGCCCTGAACGATCATAGTGGGGTGGACCTTCTGGTCTAAGAGCACCTCCGCTTTCCTGAGAAGCTCCCCCGCCAGCACAGCTACAGTGGTGGTGCCGTCACCCACCTCTTTATCCTGGGCCTTGGCGGCCTCGATGAGCATCTTGGCAGCGGGATGCTGCACATCCATTTCCTTGAGGATGGTCACCCCATCGTTGGTGATGGTGACGTCGCCAATGGAATCCACCAGCAGCTTGTCCATGCCTTTGGGGCCCATTGAGCTGCGCACGGCATTGGCCACTGCGCGGGCGGCCATAATATTATTCGAAATGGCTTCGTTTCCCGATTCTCTGCGGGTATCTCTTAAAATGATAACTGGTGTTCCACCCATTCCTGCCATGTATAATAATCCTCCAGCAAATGATTCTCTTGGTCTCACGTTAAACAGTATTTGCTCTTCTATAAAACCTTTTCTTATCGATTGGGCTTCACATGGCTGTTATTTGCCTCCTGAAGGGAAGCTGCCAGCAACTTTAAGTAGTTGAAGCTCCTCCAGAAGGTCTAATCTTATTGAGGAATAAAAAATGGTAGATGGAACAGTTAAGTTTTTCAATCGAGTCAAGAATTTTGGATTCATTGCTGGTGACGATGGTAAGGACTATTTCGTTCATGTGACTGGTTTGAAGCCCGGTGTCGCAATTGATGAGGGCGACAAGGTGAGCTTCGATGTCATCGAGGGCGAGAAAGGCCCCAAGGCCGATAAGGTAGAAAAGGTTTAGATAATAATATAGCCACCACATAAATTCAGCAAAGCGATAGCAGGGCAAAGGCCCTTCCTATTGCTATAATCTATTTTATTGGGCCATTATGATACAATAGCAAACGTATATGGCGCCAACAGAGAGAGGATGAATAGCGCTGCCATAACTCCTATGAAGACCATGATTGGATTATACTCCGTGGCAAAGAGGGCGGATGCGATCTGGGTCTTGTCTCCCTACTCCGATAGAAAGATAAGGGAAAATCCGGATAGAAGAGCGTTTCCGGACGATAGCTCCCTCTCTTCTTCTGCCTCCTTTTGATCTCCTCTGAGAATCAATGCTCCAAACAGAATGAACACCTCGCCAGATATCAGTTTTAGCAGATCGAGGGGAATTATTATCTCGTTAAGCGGCAGGGCCATCGGCGTCATCCCGCCTGAACTCAGTTCGCTGCAATGTCATATCCTACCTTCCCCAGAATGGGTCCTTCTTGCGTTTGATCTCCAGGAAATTCTCCAGCACCTCTCTCTCATCCTCGGCCAGCTTCGGCTTCAGCTCCAGCTCCACAATGCGGGCATGCTTTTCCGGGATATTGACATAGAGGATATCACCTTCATGGATCTGCCGGCCCACAGTGGGCCCGTCGATGGATACGGCCACCTCCTGGCCGACGGTTGCCGATCCCTGGTTCTCATTGTGGGCCTGGATTCCCTTGATCACTCCTACATTGGCCCCGTCCTCTCTCATTAGATTGACCTGGGTCCTGACGATCCCGCCGATCACCTGAACTCCCACCACCGCGGGCTTAGATTGCCGGAAGACACAATCTGGAAGTATGCGCACTGCCCCCGGCCGGATGACCGCTTCAAGGCGCTCTTGCTCCATCTTATTCTTCTGATCTTCCACCCAGCGTTCATAGCTCTCGATGATGGTGTAGATGATATCGCTGGAGAAGACAGGTACACTCGTCTTCTGGATCTCGTTCAAGGCATCGGGCAGTATATCCACATTGAATCCCAGGATGGCGGAAAGAAGGGGATCGTTGATGGCAGCGGCCCTTATCACATCCCTTCTGGATATGGGCCCCACATCTGCATAGTGAATGTGAATATCCCTTGCCTTAAGCTCCCCCACCAGGGCCTCCAGCGAGCCGATGGTGTCCGACTTGATGATTAACCCCTCGTTCTCGGTGTCGATCCTGACTGCGTCCAACTCGGACTTCAATTCCAGGGAGAGGGCTTCTACCTCGTCGGGATTGGAGACCACCCGGATGGTTGATCCGGCCAGGGCGTTATCAAGCTTTGGAGCGGAGACTTTCACCCCAGAAGCGGCAGATACATGTTTGACCGGCATGAACCTCTCCTCGCTCCTGATCTCGGTCAACGGTTTGGGCTTGAGCAAGGCCCTGATCTTGGTAACCAGGGGCTCGCGCGATGTGCCGACGATCACAGTATCCCCGGCAAAGAACTCCCCATTGTAGAGTATGACATCCAATGTAGTGCCCAACCCCTTCTCCTCCTTGACCTCGAGAATGGTGCCCACCCCTGGACCGGTGGCGGTGAGCTGCAGGTTATCCTTGAGGAATCTCTGCGCCAGGCCCACCAGGATCATGAGAAGGTCAGGAACCCCTTCTCCGGTTATGGCACTGATGGGCACGATGCCCACCGTCCGGGTGAAATCGGTGATGCGATCATAGCGGTCTGCGTCAAAGCCATACTTGTAGAGCTCGCCCACAAGCTCATAGAGCCTGGTATCGAGGATTTCTGAGACCCTCTCGCTCTGCACCTTCAGGCTCTTGGCAAAAGGAGCATTGGTGGTGGTATGCCATCCGCCAATGCGGTCCATCTTGTTGGCAGCAACCACAAATGGGGTCTTGAAGCGCTTGAGAATGCTCAAGGACTCGATGGTCTGGGGCTGGAAGCCCTCGTTTACATCCACGATCAGCACTGCCAGATCGGCCAGGGAGCCGCCCCGGCTGCGCATGGATGTGAATGCATGGTGGCCAGGCGTATCAATGAACAGCAGTCCCGGTATCTCGATCTCCTTTCCGAAATGCGATCCGCAGAAATCCTGAACCACATCCAAGGGAACCTCTGTAGCTCCAATGTGCTGGGTTATCAGGCCAGCCTCTCCCTTGGCTACCGCGGTACCTCGGATCTTATCCAGGAGTGTGGTCTTGCCATGGTCCACATGCCCCATCACCACTACTATCGGTGTCCTGAGGTTTGATTGCTTGCCCTTTGCCTTGCCGGCCTTTTTGGATTTCTGCTGCATAAAATATCGCTTCTCACAGAATTAGCCCTAAAAAAGTGATTTATTTTTTGGGAATTTAAAGGCTCTCATGAGGGCTTGGCAGAAGCATCTGCCAGGAGCTACTCATAGAGCCATTCTTCATCTATTCGCTTGTATGTCACCAGCTCTGAGGGATCAAAGTGAAGAGCGATCTCGCGAGATGCTGACGCCGGGGAGTCTGAGCCGTGCACCACATTCCGTCCCGTCTCAATGCCCCAGTCACCGCGAATGGTTCCCGGTACGGCCTCCACTGGATTTGTGGCACCGTTCATCTTTCTCATGGCGGCAATGGCACCCCTTCCCTCGACCACCAGGGAGACGGATGGTCCTGAGGTGATGAAGTCCACCAGATCCTGGTAGAACTTCTTGCCCACATGCTCTGCGTAATGCTCTTTAGCCTTCGCTTCAGGCATCGCAGCGAGCTTCATGGCAACGATCTTGAAGCCCTTCTCTTCAATCCGTTGCAGGATCTTGCCCACCAGGCCTCTCTGCACACCATCGGGCTTGACCATGACGAATGTTCTTTCGATATCCGCCAGGCCTTATGCCCCCTTGCGGGCCCACTTTATTCTTCTCGTTACCCGGCCAAGGGCAACGTTGTTCTCGCATTTGGCAGAACAAAAGTAAAATACCGTTCCGTCCTTCTTGGCATAGAGCTTGCCCGTGCCAGGCTCAATGGTCTTATTGCAGAAGCTGCACTTTCTTTCTTCCATCTTCCTCACCTGCTGGTAAGCTTCTTTGCCTCTCTTGCCGTCTCCAGCAGCATAAGGACATCGCCGATTCGTATGGGCCCCATGCTGTTCCTGGTTATGATTCTCCCCTTGTTATTGCCCTCAAGAATACGGCACTTGATCTGCATTGCTTCCCCATGCATGCCGGTGACGCCGATGACCTCGATTACCTCTGCCGGTATTCCGTTATCGTCCTCCATAGGATATCACCTACTTCAGAGATCCAATTTTTTGGACGATCTCATCCAGAATCTCTTTTCCTTTCCCCGGCTCCACGATCGCTGCGGCTGCGCTCTTAACGCCCAGGCCTGCAGCGGCACCAAGCTCGCTCTGCTTCTTGACGTAGATATAGGGGGTCTTCTTCTCTTCGCATAGAGCGGGAATATGAGCGACGATCTCAGGGGGCTGAACATCCTCGCCAACTATAACCAGACGGGCTACACCCCTCTCTATGGCCTTGGTGGCCTCGTTTGTGCCCTTCTTTATTCGGCCGGTATCGCGAGCCAGCTCTAAGGCCTCCAGGGATTTTGTGGCCAGATCTGCTGGAACATCAAACCTTACATATATTGGTCTTGCCATAACTTAATTCTCCTTCCGGGCGACAACGCCCATCATCATTCATCGCAAAAGCGCCTTTTGGATTATACCTTAAGACTAGATCTGCCATTAGTTCCACATGTAAAAAGGTTGCGCTAGGGCCCAAGAAGCCCCATCAGCACAAACTGAATGTTTTCCTCGGAAACGAATCCGGATAACTCTCCTTCAGATCCACTGCTGGAATACTCTAGGTCGCTCTTTTCAGCTAGATCGCTCGCTTTCCGGCTAGTATCTGCTGTTGGCTGGATATACCGGGCGACGATGTCGAAACCATCCTCACCGCTCCTGGACAATGTGATCCTCAGGTTGAACTCCTTATACCCGCCAGCCATGGGCATGCTCGCTCCACCGCGACCTAGGGCTGCTACCTGCAGGTCAGCTCCGCTATCATCAACCAGTGTGAAGTTCTCCGATGGCTGGCCACCGGATATGACATCGATGGACTGCTGTACTGCTTCTTGCGGCCCGAATAGAGTTGGCCTGCCCATGGCCATGACAAAGTCGGTGCCCATGGGGATCATCATATAGCCTTCATAGGGAATGACCAGGCTGTTGTAGCCCATTGGATAAGGCTCGATCCAGTGGAACTCCGCCCAGGTGTTATTGAAGCGAACCTCTCCCAGCCTTTCGATCTTGGTGGAATAAAGCTGGTCCCCATAGACCAGGCCTATGGACTGCGGGAGGACGATACTTGCCGCATCGGTCAGATTCTGAGATGAACTGATATTTATCCAGTATGCCATATCAGTGTTCTGCGGTGCCATCTCCAGCACGTCTCTCAGTCCATCGAAGCTCCAGTCCACCAGGCTCCCCTTAACGCCAAAGGTCTCAGGGGAATTGGCATCTGATGTAACAGCAATCTCTTTCTGGTTGGTGCCCAGGGGCAGGAAATAAGCAATTCCTGAGAGCACCATAAGAGCGCCTACGAAGATAGCGAAAGCCTTCTGATTCATCCTCTCTCCCTCACGAAATAATTATTATTTAACCTTTCTCTATCGACCATAGGGGCTCGTCTTGTATATAACTCCGGCCCAGGCGCAGGGCTATCTCCGCACGCTCCAGTTCCCGGCCCAGGTAGCCGGCATGATCCAGCCTTCCTATCAATCCCCGATCGATGAGGGTGTTAAGCACCTTCCGGGCGCTCGTGCCAGCTACTGTGATCCTGCCGTTTCCAGCCATGATCCTCCCTTCGAAGAGGAAGATCCTGAAGCTTCCGGCAGGGTCAGCCTCGAATTTATGGTCTGCCGAGGCCTCCACCGGCTCCTGGGGAGGAACCTCCTCCGGAATTCTCCTCTTCTCCTTGAGTATCAATAGGTCCAGGCCCAGGTCTTTTGGAGGGGTCTGGCGCCCTTTGGCCAGAACCATCATCCTCGAGGCCACAGCCAGCTCTTGAATGGAGCCCTTTGCCTTGGCGCTGTATTCGGGGGTGAAGAGCAATGAGGCCCCCACCTCCATCGCCAGGACGGATAGGAGCAGGTTGGCCCCCGGGCTGTCTCCATCCAAAAGCTCAGTAACATTGCCCACCCCGAAGAAAAGAGGGATATCAGGATCGGCCTCACGGAGGCTGATGTATCTGATCATCGACCGGGCCAGGCCCATCAAGGGGGGATCGAGGACCGGATCGGCAATAGTCTGGATTGCATAATCCTTTGCTTTGTTCAGGTTCTCCTCCAGGGTGACGGATCCGGGTCCCGGTATGACTACTGCCGGTATACCCGCTTCTGCCACCCTGCTTCCCACCAGGGGAAGGTTTTCACCGTTCAGGCTGAGTATCATGTCCGCCCCAGCCTCAATGCCGGCACAGATGAGCTCCGGCCGAACGGCATCTATGCTTATGGGAAGGGCAGTGACTTCCCTTGCCTTCTTCAGCGCTTTTTTGACGCTGGCAGGGGTGGCGTCCAAGGATGCGCCCAGGTCGATCAGATCGGCACCCTTCTCCTCGAAGTATCTGATCCGCTCCACCAGATCCTCATCCCGGAGCCTGGTGGCATCGACTACCTCCGCCAGGACCTTCATCCGCGAGCTGCCGCCGATCTTGACGCCTTTGATGGTCAACTGCCCCCGGGCTTGGGCCTCCTGCCGCTCCAGCTGAATGATGGCCTCCTGCCTTCTCTTCGCCTCCAGTAGGACGCAGGCCGGAACAGTGGTGGAGAGCTCAACCTCATCAAGGCGGGGCAAGAGCGATATCAGGTCTACAGCATGCTTTGGTCCCAGGCGGATCCTGGTGCCAAGAGCCATCTCAGCCCCTCGGAAATCGGCGGTTATGGCTCCTGGAATCAGAATCAGGTCGTATCCTCGAGGCCCTGCCCGGCAGAGCATCTCCGGGGTGATAAACGCCGCTACATCGACATCCAGCACCAGCACATCCGCGCCACAGGCTGATCTTCTGACCTGCTCAGAGGCCAGTCTTCCGGTGACGAGAAGAACCTTCATCGCTTGGGCAATGCCACTCTTCTCAGGCGTTCTACTTTGGAAAAAAGGAGGCGTTTAACGTGCCCCGCAGTACCTCACCTCATCCACGTCCAGAGTGAGGGGCGTTGCTGGCTCAATGGACGCAATCCTTCTCACCCGACCGACGCCCACCAGCTGAAGCTGCAGCCTTGCTGCCTGAGACTCGCTCTCCTCATAATAATTCTCCCCAGACTGGATTGTTCTGTGGGTTATGACCTGAAGGGCCTTTATGGTGGTGATAAGGCCGGTAGTGCCTGGAACTACATCCAGGGCGCTTGAATCGGTGATGAAGATCCTCTCGCCAGGCTGGCAGTTGTAGACGGCAAAGAAATTGTTCGGGCTCCTGATCTCCACCGTCCTCACTCTGGCGGCGACAATCTCTTTTATCACATGTCTGGATAATCCGGTTAGGCTTGTGTAAATCATCTGGCATCACCCGTACATTGGGAACTCTTTCGGCAACTGGGTCTGCTGTTCCTCGGGTGCGGCCGCTTTCATCTGCTGGGCCAGTTGAGCCATCTGCACCTCGATCTCCTCTGCCTGTTCAGCGAGCTTGGCAGTGTTTACTCCCAGGCCATAGATCTTGTTAATGGTCTCGATGGCAGCGATCGCCGAGCGGGGATCAGGTTCTGCTGATGCCGTCTCCCCCAGTAGGCAGACCGCAGGAAGGTTTCTTATGCGGCACTCATTCATGATGCTACCGGTAATTCCGGTGATCGTTCCTATCTCAAAGATCTCTGCTTTGCCCTTTATCTTATCCAGCAGCTCCTGGCGGCTTACAGCGCCAAAGACCCGGTTTTGATCATCCATCACGGTTATTCCTGCCAGGCAGATCACCTCCTGTGCATTGATGGACTCTGCCCAGGCCACTATCTCCCTTCCAACCTCATAGGAGGCCAGGGGATGGATGGGAATATCGGCGGTCAGAATCACTACCCCCTTGCTCGCATCCTCATAGATGCGAACCGGCATGTTCACCACTCCTCCTAAAAGGACTGCCAGTGGCGGGAAGTATTTGGAGTTCATCGCTCCGATATAGGTCATCTTCAGATCGTTGACTATGTACTGGCTGGCGATGTTACCTACCAGGCCGATTCCCGGGAATCCCTCTATCAGAATGGGGTTCTTGACAGTGAGCTCCTTTTCAAGGATGACCTGGACAATTTCCTTTTCCATGAAAGATAATAGCCTTTTATCTAAGATAAGATCATCGCTTCAGAGCAGAACGAAAAAGAGCAATCTGGGGTTGAAAATGGCAGAACTAATCAAAGACATTATCGATCAGGCAAAATCAGCAGACAGAACTTACCTCATGGAGCATGAGAGCAAGGCCATTTTGGAGGAGCTGGGGATATCCACAACCGGCTCTGTGGTAGCGAGAACCGAAGAGGAAGCAGTGGAGATATTCAAGTCCCTGGCCAGTCCAGTGGCCTTGAAGGTTCTCTCTCCTGATGTAGTCCATAAATCCGATGCCGGAGGGGTCAAGCTCCATTTGAATGAGGAGAACGACGTCCGGCGAGCCTACCGGGATATTGTCAGCTCATTTCAGGGAAAGCTGGTGGAGGGTATCTCTGTGCAGAAGATGGCCCCGCCGGGAATCGAGGCCATCGTGGGAGTGGCAAACGACCCCACCTTCGGGCCGGTTCTGATGTTCGGCCTGGGGGGGATATTCGTTGAGGTCTTGAAGGATGTCAGCTTCCGCTCCATCCCCATCACCCGCTCAGATGCACAGGAGATGATCGAGGAGATCCGGGGGTATTCCCTGCTCAAGGGCAGCCGGGGCCACTCTGCGGATATCGAGGCCTTGAAGGATCTACTGATGAGGATATCGGATTTCGTGAACTTGGAGCCCCGCATCTGGGAGATGGATCTGAATCCAGTGTTCCTCTATCCCCATGGTTGCACTGTGGTCGACGCCAGAATCATCCTGGGCGAGCCCAGGGCCAGTCCACCCGCCGGGAAAGAGAAGCAGGATCTGCATGACCTCTTCTATCCTCAGAGCATAGCGGTGATCGGGGCTTCCGGCACCCCCGGAAAGCTGGGCTGGAATGTTTTCACCAATCTGGTCAGCCACAAGTTCAAGGGTGAGCTCTATCCCATCAACCCCCGAGCAGAGGAGATTCATGGCATCAAGGCCTATCCCCGCATCAGCGCGGTGCCTGAGCCGGTGGATGTGGCCATCATTCTGGTCTCTGCAGGCATGACTGCGGATGTAGTGGAGGAGTGCTGCCAGTGCGGCGTGCGCTATATCGTGGTCGAGTCGGCCGGGTTTGCGGAGCTGGGGCCAGAGGGCAAGAAGATCGAATTGCAGATGAAAGAGATCGCAGATAGGTATGGCGTGCGACTGCTTGGACCGAACTGCTCGGGGATCATCAACACTCACTGCAGCATGGTGCAGTCCATAGGGATTGTGGATGCCTTGAGTCAGGGCAACATCGGCCTGGTCTCCCAGGCAGGGGTGTGCGCAGCCGGGATGCTCTGGGGTCTGCGCCATATCATGGACTTCGGCATCATCGCCACCATCGGCAACAAATTGGACATCAATGAGACCGATATCATGGAGGCGGTGAGCAAGGATGAGAACATCAATGTCATCTGCATGTATCTGGAGTCGGTGAAAGGCGGAAGACGGTTCATAGACCAGGCTCGCCAGATCACCATGAAAAAGCCCATAGTGGTTCTCAAGTCCGGCCGGACCGAGGCGGGAAAGAAGGCCGTGGCCTCCCATACTGCCTCCCTGGCTGGAAACGACCAGATCTACAGCGCCATCTTCCGCCAGTCGGGGATCATCCGCGCCCGGGACTATGAGCATATGTTCAACCTTTCCAGAGCTATATCCAAGCAGCCCCTGCCTGACCGGGAGGGGGTTTTCATCATAACCTACGCCGGCTCGCTTGGAGTTATTGCCGCCGATGCCATCATCGACAATGGCATGCGCCTCTCCGAGCTGGAGGAGCCTCTGAAGAAGAGGCTGATGGACCTTTTGCCGGACTATGTCTGCGGCATGAACCCGGTGGACTACACCTTCAGCCAGGATGCCAGGATTGTGAAGAGCACCATAGAGATCGGGGTGGATAGCAATGATGTGGGCAGCTTCATTGTCATCCTCCAGGCGGAAATCCTGGACAGCTATGTTGATACCCTGAAGAGCATCGACTACAAGGGAAAACCCATCATCGCCTGCGTTGCCGGAAAGGAGTTTGAGATGCCCGGTGTCATAAAGATGGAGAAGGCGGGAATACCGGTCTTCTCGACCCCAGAGCAGGTGGCAGATGCCCTGGGGATCATGTACCGGCACTACAAGAGGGTTAAACAGTCGAAGAAACAAAATTTTTAAATTATTTTTTAATCATTTTTGAAGCATGATAGCCCCTTTCCCGAAGAGATAAGGTTTAAGATCTTCCTGGTATGCTATGACATGGAGGTTATCAGGAGAATGGGATTTAAGTTTGTTTTTATGGCGTTGGCCCTGGTCGTTTGCCTCTCGGCAGCGGCCCTCGGCGCCGATGCAGTTCCGAAGTTTCCCACTGAGGATATGTCCGGCAGTGTGATCCGTGAAGAGGTTCAAGAAGGACTCTATGGCGCTGCAGATGATCCATCGCTATCTTTTAGAAATGAGAGCCTGTTTTATATCGACAGACAGACGGGGATGAGCCCCAATGCCGTCACCAAGGTGCCTGTCAGGTATGTAGCAATAGCAATAGCAGGGAACTGGTCCTTTACCCTTACCGGAGCAGCTACCAGCTACCTCACCCTTAATCTGTACCAGAACCAAGATGCAGTATCGGGATATGGTATACTGATGCAGAATGGAAACGCAGCTCAGGTAACCGCTGCGGGCACTATATTGGGCGACAGAGTGGCCCTGTTCGTGTCCCCGGTGCAGAGCCAGGGCCTTTATCGCTTGAGCCTGACCATAACCCCGGGATCCATGAACGGCAGCTTCGTCTACACCGCTCCGGGAGTGACCCAGCCGGGCATAGCCTCTGGAAAGCTGCTGTCGGTTCAGCCGGTGGCCGTTCCAGCTATGGCATAATGCGGACTTAAGGCTGGCAAGATCGCAAAATACCCTGGCGGAATAGATCCGTCATTTTTTTTCAGTTGCGCCAGTTAAGCCCGCGATTGCTATATCATTTGATTGCTGTATCATCTGCATAAAAGAAGCTTGAGTGGTGAATGCAATTGTATTTGAAAATCGATATGATTTTCAACAAAAGCAGCAATGTCCAGAGCATCGTTATGTCTTGGCGCCTGGGTTGAACCTCTTCATCATCCTCTTCATGTTCATCTTGCCCATGCCTCCTCTCATCCCCTTGAGCGCCTTCTGCATGGCTTGATGGGATTTGAGCAGCTCGCGGACGAGGTCAGGCGAAGCGCCGCTGCCCTGGGATATGCGCTTGATGCGCGAGGCGGTGATGATCTTGGGGTCATCCAGCTCTGCTGCGGTCATGGAGTCCATGACCACCCTGTATTTGTCCAGCCTGTCCTTGGTCATCTGATACTCTTTGTCCGATAGCTCAAAGCCCAGACCTCCCATGGGCAGCATCTGCATGATCTGCTTTAATGGTCCGAGCTTGTTCATGGCCTCCATCTGCTGGTACATATCCTTGAGGGTGAACTTGCCCCGCATCAGGGACTCGACATCCACCTCCTGCTCGGTCTGAACCTCCTGGGCCCGCTCGATGAGGGTTTTGATGTCACCCATCCCCAGCATGCGGGAGATGAAGCGATCGGCCTCAAACCGCTCTAAATCCGCAGGCGTCTCGCCCACTCCGATGAAGGCCACCGAGGTCTTGGTCTCAGCCACCGCAGAAAGGGCTCCGCCGCCCTTGGCAGTGCCGTCAAGCTTGGTGATGATAACCCCGGTGATGTTGACCGCCTCGTTAAACGCTTTCGCCTGCTCGCTGGCCTGCTGGCCTAAAGCGGCGTCCATCACCAGCAGCTTCTGATCGGCATTGACCACTGCGTGGATGTCCTTCATCTCCTGGATCAGGTCCCCCTCCAGGGCATGCCTCCCTGCGGTATCGACGATCCGGATATCGTATTTTTTTGTGGCCTCCAGGCCGTTCCTGGCTACAGCAGGGGCATCGGTGTTGCCCCTTTCGCCGTAGAAGAATATGCCCTGCTTCTCGCACAGGGCCTTGAGCTGGTCATAGGCTCCCGCACGGAAGGTGTCTGCGCAGATCACCGCGGTGCGCAAGCCTTTCCTCTGGAAGAAGGTGGCGAGCTTTGCTGCGGTGGTCGTCTTCCCCGAGCCCTGCAGGCCCACGAGCATGATGTTCTGCTTTTTCAGAGGGATGTCGGCACCGCGGCCTACAAGGTTTATCAGCTCCTGGTAGACGATGTTGATCACATGCTCCCGCGGATTCATGCCCGGAGCGGGCTTCTCGTCCAATGCTCTTGATTTGATGGTGTTGGATAGCTGCATCACCAACTTCACATTCACGTCTGCTTGCAGGAGGGCGCGCTGAATCTCCCGCACCGCTTCGTCGACCAGTGCTTTATCTATCTTGTTCGCTGAGGCAATCTTCTTTAGGGCATTGCGCAGCGATCCGCCTAAGTTGTCCAGGACCATAATGCTTCCATTTCTCGTGGTCTTTAAGCCATATAAATTGTTTCTCGATGTTAAACGTATCCCAGGGAAGAGGTGTCGACGTCCAGTCGGTTGGCATTACCTGAAAAGCGGACAATTCCCAAGGAGTTCAAGCGTTTATGGTCGATTATGAGTTCATCCACCCCCCGTTAAAAAATTTTGTACTTCATAGCCAAGTATATATTTCATCCAGCCTATTATACTATTGGATATTTCGACTACAAATCGTCTTAGACACCGATAGCCTGGGCGGTGGGTAGCGATGCGGGCAGAATTGCCATAAATTGGAGATGAAGACAATGGGAAAGACATATTCGACCGGGCTGATAGTATCGCCAGCAGAGATTCAGCATAATATGGCCATGTTTGCCGCCATGGCAAAACTTCTGAAGGCGGTGGAGCCTCCCTCCTCCTTTGACTGGAGGAGTTTTGAGGGCAAAGACTATACCACCCCCATTCGCGATCAGGGAAAATGCAGCAGTTCCGTTGCCTTCGCCACCGTCGCCCTGATGGAGTCCATGATAAAGATCGCAAATAAGGACCCTAAATTGCAGCCCGATCTCTCTGAGGCCTATCTTTTTCCCCGGGGAGGAGGAAAGTGCGAGAGCGGTGCCCAGTTCGTGCGGATGCTCATGGGGGCGGAGTCAGGGGTTTGCGATGAGCTCTGCTCTCCCTATGCTGGAGACTGGAAGCCATGCCCGGATTTCAAGAGCAGATTGACTGCCATCACATCCTATAAGACCATCTTCAGCCCAGAGCAGGCCAAAGCCCATATCGCCTCAACCGGGCCGCTCATGAGCGGACTGTCGGTCTATGCAGACTTCTTCGACCATGATGGCGGGATTTACAGTCAGGATTATGGGGACTTCGTAGGCAACCATGCCATTCTGATCGTTGGCTATGACGAAGGGGAGAATTGCTGGATAGGGAAGAACTCCTGGGGTCCCGCTTGGGGGGAGGGAGGATGGTTCAGGATCAAGCAGGGAGAGTGCGGCATAGGCTCAGCTTTTCCATTCTATTCCGCTGCCATCAGCTTGAGTCCTGCTCCAACCTCGCCACCGTCACCAGACATCGCCGCCCCGATCGACGGCACCTTGTATGTAACCATGACCAGAGCCGAAGAACGCGATGTGATCTTGCTGGTGAACAATAGGGAGATCGGAGCGCTCACCTTGGGCGAGACCCTGACTGCTGGGGAGTTCAAGAGGGGTGATACAATCCAGTTCGACCTTGTGGGAATCGCTCATAAAAACGTCTGCTTCCCATCGGGCTGGAGGATATGGACTCTCAGGATGGATGGAGGAAAGTACGAGTTCCGGGTTCTGGAGCGGGATAAACGATAACCACAAGGTTTATTATCATTATAGTTCGAACCGCTATCTGCGGTGTTGAAATGGCATTCAGCTCCCGCGATAGCAGCATCAATCGATCACCGATCGCATCTCTGCCAGGGAGTGGGAATTAGGGCAGGATGCGCATTTAGGAGGATTAATATGGCAAAGATTTTTAGCATAATGGTCCTGGCAACCATGCTGGCATTGATAGCGCCTGCAATTGCCCAGCTGCCTTCTGAGGCAGTAGCTAGTAATCGCGAAGATATTCCTGCAATAAACAGGAGCATAATAAATCAATTTGATCCCACGTATGTATGGAAGAATCCATATGCTTTGGATCTATCCGGAATCAGTCCGGCAGTATTTGGGAACATCGCCTTCGCCAAGAGCGCTGGTGGCATGTCATCGGCACTATATACCGAGAGCATCAATGAGTTTTTGAGCCGCGATCCTGATGCCGGCAAGAGCAATATCACCGTCAATGCAGCCAGAGTGGGATTGACGACAAAGGCCGCTTTTGTTGGAAGCAGTGTGCGAGGGAGCCCATCCGCACCTGGGAGCACTGCAGCGTCACCGAGCGTCGCAGAAATGCAGAATGAGACCAATCAGATCTGAGTTTGTGAGGATCTGCCAGGCTTCTGCCCGGCATGCTGCCTCATGATCCAGGCGTCGTCCCATGCCAGAAATGGAGCTTTAAGGCCAGAAGGGCTTCTCAGCAGGGACTCCCCCTGGAAATCAGATCGTTTTTCGCTCCTGCGCGCCAGATGGACCGGCGGCTGGCCGCAGCCATCAGCTACTCCATATCGCCTTCTTCCACTGCCTCCCTGGGGGCAAGCATCAGATCGTTGAACAGCAGGATCTCGATCACCTGGGCGACATAACGCCTCTGCTGGAATCTCTGTATATCCTGGTTCATCTTCAGCTCGGCATCCACCTGTACTCGAATCAGGCTAAGCCTCATATCCCTTTGCTCCTCCTCCTTGATGCAGAGGCTGCATATCTCTTTTAGTAGCCAGGGAAGCCTCATGGGATTGCGCAGTGCTCGGGCCACGAGGAGTATATGGCCCTTCGGCTCTTTTACCTCATCCTCGCCGGTGAGCAACATCAGGTCTCCGAGAGAGAACTTCTCGCCGTTAATCGTTATGGTGTCATTCAAATAAAATCACCTTGCAGTATTCTCTCGCAGAGGCGGAGGTCCTCTGCCACATTCACATTCACTGCCAGCTCTATCCTCTCCATTATCAGATGATAATCCTCCTGCTCTCTCTCGATCTCTCCTCCGTCCAGCACATTGATCCCTGAGGGCACGATCAGCTGGTCCCGGTAGTTGAAGAGGGAGTCGGGCCTCCGGCCCAGACGGCTGTGCAGGTCCAGTGGAGTGTGGGTGGAGAGTGCAGGCTCAGGACGATCCTCATAGACCTCAATTATGGTATCGATGAGCTCGCTTGTGATCAGGGGCAGATCGGCCATGATGACCATTATGGGATCGGTAACCTCTGCCCCATTCACTGCAGAGATCATGTCCGGGACAAAGCCCATCCCCGGGGTGTCCACCACAGATAGATTCCAATCCCGTGCCCAGGCCCGGGTGAGGGGCACATTCTCAGTGGTGGCGACGTAGATATTCTCCACCGAGCTCTCCTCCAGGGCCAGGGCTACATACTCGATCAGCTTCCGGCCGAAGATGGTCACCATGGGCTTCTCTCCCCTATTCAGACGGGAGCCGCGTCCTCCAGCCATCACCAGAGCGTCCAGGGCAGAACACCTCCTAACACCAGGGCGGCAGCGAGAGCGGTCACCCGTGCAATCTCATTTGTCGCTCCAATGCCGTCACCAGTCGCTCCTCCGAAGTTTCTCTTCGAGACCCATACCAGGTAAAGTGAGGCCAGCTGGGCAGCGGCCAGGACCGCCAGTCCTAGAGCCCCCAGGGCAACTGAGCAGATGACCGCCGATATGACCAGGCCCAGGAGGAATTGGCCCTTATCCGTCCTCTGAATCATTATCTGCCCAAAACCCTTCTGCAGGGAGCTGGAGAAGGCAGCAAAGGATATCATAGCCTCTTTGGCACTGACCTCTGCAGTGAGAAGTGCCAGGGGCAAGAGCCTCTCCGGCAGGCTGGACAGGACGGCAAATGCCGCCAGGACTAAAACAACGATATATAGTCCTCCTCCGGTTCCCATGTATACGTCCTTCATCGCAGCGATCTTCTTCTCCCTTGTGCCGTGAGCGATCACACCATCAGCAAAGTCTGCCAGGCCGTCAATGTGGTTTATGCCGCATAGCCAGTAGATAGCGACTATTGCCACTACGGCAACAATGCTCGCCGGAAATGCCTGCAGAGCGATGTAGGATACCGTTCCCAGGATTGCCCCCAAAACCAAGCCCACCAGGGGAAAGACATAGACATGGTTCATCAGGGCTTCCACCCCCTCCATGGATATGCCTACCGGTATGGTGGACAGCCATCCGAAACCGGATTTAAAGGCGAACAATCGGCCCGTCAATTCCCGCTCCCCTGATCCGGCGCCGCTCTGGTGTACATGTTGGCTGAGACTCCGCCGATAAGCCCGGCCAGAGCATCATCCAGGAAGGGTCCCAGCCGGGAGAGTATTCCCGGTTTGGCCTTGTCGTAGCGCACATAATCGAACAGCCCCTTATACCCGCCCACGTACTTGGCTATGCTCAGGCCTATGACCTCGTCCGCGATAAGGCAGGTCAGATCATTCTCATAGTCGGACGGTTTCAGGTTGGGAAGGTTGCGCCTCTCTCCCTCCGACTCCAGTAGGAGGGCGGCGTAAATGAGCAGGGCCAGATTGGGGTCGGACAGAGCTAGGTTCATCTCCCGCCGGAATACGGCTTCTGCTCGCTCGCGCGTCTCCACTCCGGGATGGGGGAAGTATAGCTCCATTGCTGCAGATATGATCTCTTCCTCAGTGATTCCCCTGCTCTTCAGCACGTCTCTGATATCTCTGGATGGCATGGTAGGGTATGCATGGCCTGGGTAGGATAAAAGAATATCCCGGTATCGCGAAGTTTTATAAGGTCTTATAGCCGATATATGGGTGAGGAAACTCCATGAAGACCATGGTCAAGATTTTTGTAGATCACGAGCATCTCGTCAGAGTCATCAACAGCTTGACGGAGCTTGGAATCACCGGCTTTTATCTCATTGAGTATCAAGGAATGGCACCCACCAACTGGAAGAGCTTCCAGCTGAGCGAGGATCCCGATATGGCATTGAAGGCCATCCGAGATCATTCCGAGCCCGGAGTCATGGTCAATACCGTTGTAGGCTCAGATAAGTGTCAGCAGCTCATAAACGAGCTCGAGGAAGCTTTAAAAGGGATAAGGTTTACCATAATCGGGCACCAGGTTAATTCCATAAAGGTTAAAGGAGACGATAATACTCATGCAAAACCTAAATGACGAGGTGGAGGCGGCCCTGGGAAAGATCCGGGAGGGCCTTCGCGTGGACGGCGGAGATGTTGAGCTCGTCGATATCAGTGATGGCATTGTGACCGTAAGGCTGCAGGGGCATTGTGCAGGCTGTCCGTTTTCCCAGATGACCCTGAAGAACTTCATCGAGAAGGAGCTCGTGAAGAGCGTTGCTGGGGTAAAAGGCGTGGTGTCCGTCTAGAGGAGTCTGAAATATGTTCCCAACTAAGAAGGTACAGAGTCTGGTAGGAAGCAAGATTCAGGTAGAGATGAAGGGATCACCCCGATACGTGCTGGAGGGTGTTCTCAACAGTGTAGATGAGTACTTGAACCTGCACCTGCTGGAGACCGTGGAGCTGATCGGGGGCGAGAAGACTCGCTCTTTGGGATCGGTCATCCTGCGCGGCAATAACATCATTCTAATCAGCCCAGCGGAGTGAGTGTCGGGGATGTCTGTCGAGGAAGCATTAGATTACATTAAGTCGCATCCTGAGGGAGCCCTGCAAAGCGATCTATGGAAGGCACTGAAGATCGATTCCAGGAAATGCTCTCGCATAGTGGCCAAGCTGCTCAAAGATCGCCATATTACCCGAGAGGTGGAGTCGGTCGACGGCATCAGGACCTATAGGCTCTTTTGCGTCAGCAGGACTAGCGGCAGACGTTTCGATCCTCTTATGGCTCTGGATGCCTTTGAGCCCTGCGCCGGCTGCATAGAGGAATGCATTCCCGAGCATTGCGCCAGCCTGAGCGAGTGGATATTCTCAATTGTTATGAGCTCAGACGAGGTGGCTCCTTCCAATGCGATTCATAATCAATCTTTTTAAGCAAAGAAAATAAGCAAATTAGGATCTGCCTGCCCATCGATAAAAACCTGCAAAATGGGATTCAGGTGCTTATCTGATCTGCGCCGAATCCCTTCTTGACCAGGATATCCTTGATCCTTTGTATATGATTGCCTTGAAGCTCGATCAGACTGTCCTTTACCGTCCCGCCGCAGGCCAGCTTGGATTTCAGGTGAGTGCACAGCTCCTGCAGATCGATCTCATGAGGATCAATGCCCTGGATAACTGTCACCTCTTTTCCATATCTACGCTTCTGAACTTTGACTACGATCCTTTGCTGCTCCTTGGCAACCTCCTCACAGATGCATAGCTCCTGTGGAAGGCCGCAGACGGCACACATTTGGGAACTCATTTGGTGGCAGTTACCTCCATAATATATCTCACTACAGGCTGATTATGCTATTAAAATCTGATGGTGACCTCACGGCTTCGTCCGCCCCTGCCTTCGTATGTCATTGATCTTTCTTGATACAATCTCCAACAGGAATATCAAGAGGGCGGTGATGAGCAGAGCGTCCCTTCTGGATACCCTCTCTTCTGTCATCCTCTGGCTGACCCGAGATGCTTCTGCAATCAGGCTCCTCCCCGCTTCCTCCTCGGTGAAGATCTTGCCTCCGTTGGCCATGATCAGGCTGGGAAGATCTGGATTGAATCCAATATATCTGTACTCCAGGGGATAGTTGACAGCAACTCCGTAGTCTCCTATATAGTAGATGCCGCTGCTGTTGGGAGTAAACGTCGCTGTGTATCTGTTATCTCCTATCTTTTCCACGTTCGCCCCGGGCAGGCTGGGCCGGGAGTTGCTGGCAATGGTGATCTGCAGGGGTGTGTTCTGCCATCCATCCTCTCCTTCCACTCTGTCTTCCTGCGGCCGGGGATCGCCCACCGCCCAGTTGACGACGGAGGATATCAGCTGAGAGCTGGGGCTGCGATATAGCAGACCGGCCCAGGCAATGCCGTTGTCTGTGGTCAGGGCCGCTACCCTCCCCAGGCCGTAACGCCAGACGGTGAGGACGGGCTTGCCGTCGGTCAGTGCCACCAGCTTCAAAGAGCCGGGTTTGGGGGTGACATCGTTGAAGCCAGTGATGGTGGCGTTCAGCTCCAGATCGGTGGTGATATAGTGGTTCTGGTTGACCACTGCCAGGTCGTAGCTAGTGATGTTCTTCTCCGGCGGCCTCGTCTCCTCGGGCAGAGGGGTGCTGATGGTGGTCAGGGAGTCGGGATAGACGAAATAGGTGAACTCCGAGCCCGTGCTGCTGGCGATATCCGGGAAGCTACCCGTCGCGCCAGGGATGGCCTGGACCTGAATCAGCCTGGTGGTGATGTTCATCTCCCGGATCAGCTCCTTGGATCGTGTTACGACATCCCCATAGTTCTGGAGGTTTCCATCGGAGAGGACAATCATCTCCCCCTCGCCTCCGCTGGCCCGGATCATGTCTCTGGCCAGTTCGAGGCCAGAGTCAAGATAGCTGTTTTCCGTTCCTGTGGGGGCAAGGGTAGCGATTCTGTCCGCGAGGACGTTCTGGCTCCGGGATAAGGGCACGGGATCGATCACATTATAGGCCCGGGTTCCAAAGACCACCAGTCCCACATTGTAATCCTGGAACTGGGGGGACTGCAACAGCTCCACCGCCAGGGCTTTCTCATAGTCCAGCAGGGTGGTCCCGTCCTTGGTGAGGGTGGACTGCAGGCTGAAGGAGATGTCCAGGACGAAGATGAGCGTCTTGCCTCCCTCAAAGCGGCTGGGAAAGGACTGCACAGGCAGGAACCTCTCCAGAGTCGAGTTGCGGTATTCTCCCAGGTCGTAGGAATTCTTGCCTCCCACTACTACCAGGCCGCCTCCCTCGCGCACATAATCCTCCAGCCGGTCGAGGCTTGAGCTGTATTCGATATCATCAAGGATAATGGACTTATAGCTATCCAGGCTGGGGGGAAGCTCAGAGGCCGCAGTCAGCTTATAAAGATCATCCAGGTTCTGGGCCAGGGACGAGTCGCTTGAGGTGAGGAGGAGAACCTCCGGCTTGGGGACGACATATATCGACTTCTGGTAAACATCGTTTACCGGCTGCATATCCGGGGCGATCACCGCTCTGAGGATATGGTTTCCCGTCTCCAGGAAGGAATGAGAGATCTTGATCGAGGCGCTCCCATTGGCCTGGATCTGGTCGCTGTAGATCTTCTTCTCATCGGCATAGACCGATAGGGGCCCGCTGTAGTAAAGGGAGCTTCTAACCATCACCCGGAAGGGGTAGTCTCCTCCCAGGACAGCGGTGTTTGGCCCTGATATCTCCACCCCGGCATCGCCTTTCACCGGATCGATATCCAGGGCAAAGACAGTGCTATTCGAGCTCCCGGCCAGGGCGAGGGCATCTTCTAGAGATCGGCCGCTATTGCTGTAGCCATCCGTCACCAGGAGGATTATGCTTCCTGGAAGGGCATGCTGGAGGATCCTGTCCCCCAGGGGAGTCGAGTCACCGGAGAATGTGCGCAAAGAGGCCCCGGTCAGATCGGCAACTCGTGCCGCCACATCGGGATCGAATACCGCCATCGACCCGGTCTTGTCATCCAGGACGGTGATGCTCGGCTTTTGCGATTGGACGACATGGGTTTGAACGAAATAGGGGTTTGCAGCCGCTGCCAGTATCAAGCAGAAGATCAGCAGCCTGGAGAGGGCGAGGATCTTATTCCTGGCCCGGAAGTGGACGTAGACCAGCCCCAGCAGGGCTAGGGGTGGCAGGGCCCAGAGGAGCTCCGGCCGGGCGAAATAGAGATCCTGGATCATGTCTCCCTCCTCCAGCGCATGATGGCCAGCTCCAGAATGATGGCCAGGGCGGCCAGGGCTATCACCCAGGGGGATAGATCCCTCTGTACAATGGTATTGCGAACCACTCCTAGAAATTCACCCTGCTCGAAATCTCGGCTGCGGAGGAGGGAGGACTCGGTGGGGTTGTACATGTTCGCCGCCACCGCTCGTCCCTGGAAGCGATAGATGCCCACCTCGTCCAGGGCAATAGTGCTGGCGATGAGGCTGATGCTGGGGGTTTGGATGGTGGATTGCTCGCCTGTGGCTATGATCTCCCCGGTCTTCCGGTTGGAGTCTTCTATATCCGGCACCCCCGTCATCCAGTTGATCATCTGATACCAGAATATGGGGTATTCGGGGCGCAGATAGAAGTCTGAGTCCATCTCCAGGCCGTCATAGATCACAATCCCCTCGCCCAGCCGCCAGTAGGCGAGGATGGGGACACCATTGGCTTCCACCATGGTGGTCGCGTCCCTGCGAGCAGCAGCGTCCGGGTAGCTGTAAATCCCGATCTCATCGAAGTGCAGGCCCTCGGCAAAACCAAAATTTCTCACCCAAAGCCTGGTGGGGCCGGGGAGCTTTCCCGTCACCCTTACCGGGAGATACTGGGGGCTCTCAAGATCGAAGGGGAGGTAGATCACCCGGCCGCCGTCGATGTAGCGGTTGAGCTCGCCGTCGGCCGAGGCGTTCCTTGCCAGGACGATCAGATCGAAGTCCGAGTACCTGCCTGAGGTCATAACATTTACATTTGGCAGGGACTGGAGGGCTTTTAGGGCTGGCCCGGCCTCACCCAGATAAAGAACGTCCCTCTTAGCCTGGTCTGGCACATAGACATAAGCCCGGTTGTCCCAGGAGATGGCGTCCTCAATATCCAGAGAGATCTCATTCACCCCGGGATAGGCGGTGAAGGATAGGTAGTAGTCGCCGTCCTGGGGGATTGCAGCTGCCTGGCTGGTCTTGCCGCCCGGGCCGGTGATGGTAATGGGTATGGTTCTTGTCGGGCCGTAGTTGTGAATCAGAGCAGTATGGTTTACGTATCCCGTTCCCGGCACATTCCAGCCCTCTGTCAGGGCCAGGTTGTTCCCTCCCTGGTATGAGTCGGCAAAGACTATTCCCACCCGGCCGCCGGCCTCGATGAGATTGCGGGTGACATCGGGATCGTCTCCCGTCCAGCTGATGAAGTCCGAGACCAGAAGAATATCCCCCCCGGTGCTGCCCAGGAGTATGCTGGCCTGGGTCAGTGCGCTGGAGAGGTCTGCTGAGACTGCAGCCGGCACAAGCCGTGGGAGTTGATCTCGGGCCTCAGCCGGACTGCCATCGGTGAGGACCGTTTGTGGAATGTTCTTTGCTAAGATGATGCTGATTCTTTCATAGCGGTCGAGGTATGAACGGATGATGTTCTGGGCGGCGGAGAATGAGGACTGCATGCTAGCAGAGCCGTCCAGGACCACTACCAGATGGCTGCTTGCCGGCCCCTGTTCGTTGGTGTAGGGCCCGGCGGCGGCAAGGGAGAGAGAGCAGATGGCCAGTAGCTGCACCCAGAAGAGGGGATCGCTTATCAGACGGCTGAGGACGGCAGTGCGCTTCGCCTCCCCCTCTCGCAAGAACTGGATGGAGGAGAAGCGGATCTCCTTTGGCTGGGGCCGGATGAGGTAGATTATTACCAGGGGTATGATGCCAAGGAGGCCCAAAAGGGCAATGGGATTGCTGAAGGGCATTGAAAAGACAATTCCTGAAGAAGTATGAAAAGCTTTGCGCAGGCAATAAATATGATCGAGATTGATGTTACTGCTGTATCCTTCCCAAACTGAGGTATCTGGTTATGGTAGGCGCCATGGAGATTTATATGCTATTGCCCAAGACCAACTGCAAGAAGTGCGGGCTTCCCACCTGCATGGCTTTTGCCGTAGGCCTATTGGGCAGGGAGAAGAAGCTGGAGGAGTGCACTCCTCTATTTGAAGAGAAGAAGTATGAGGCGAAGCTCGCCAAGCTGAAGGAGATCGTGGCTCCTTTGGAGAACGCCTCTGAGACCGGCCTTGTCATTCATCCGGAGAAGTGTTTTGGCTGCGGCAACTGTGTGATCGCCTGTCCGGTGAATGTGGCGGCCGAGCCCGCCAGGGTCGGCGCAGGCCTCGGTCCGGAAGGGGATCGTGTCATCCTCCGGGTGGAGGACGGAGTGGTGGTGGCCAATAACCTGCAAGAATGCCGGCGCTTCGGGCCGAATAAGATTCTGTGCAATGCCTGCACTGCGACCTGTCCGAGCAAGGCCATAGAGTTCGTCTGAGGTGATTTGTATGACAGACTACAACTACAAGAGCTGCACAGGCTGCGCGCTCATCTGCGAGGATATCCTTTACGCGGATAAGGAAGCCGTCCCCCAGGCAAGAAACATCTGCCGGAAGGGGCAGGCTCATTATCAGAGCCTCTTTGCTGAGAGAACAAAGCCCATGATCGAGGGCCGGGATGCCTCCATGGAGCAGGCCATCACCCGAGCGGCAGAGATTCTGAAGGATGCCAGGTCACCCTTGATATACGGCTGGTCAAACTCCTCTTCCGAGGCTCAGGCGGTGGGAATGGATCTGGCGGAGAGGATCGGCGCTGCAGTCGATGATCCCTCAACCTATTGCGAGGGACTCTTCATGGAAAAGGTCCTGGCGGGAAAGGTTCCCAGCTGCACCTTAGACGACGTGCGCAACTTTGCCGATACGTCCATATTCTGGGGGTCTGACCCCTCCAGCAGCCAGCCCCGCCATCTGTCCCGGTTCTCCTATTTCCCCCGGGGCGAGAAGAGGCAGAAGAGCTATGAGGAGGAGAGGACCTGCATCGTGGTGGATGTGAGGGAATCTCCCACCGCCCGGCTCTGCCCCGAAACCACCTACCGGGTGGGTCCGGGAGAGGATCTCCAGTTTTTGGAGGCTATCTTGAATGTGCTGGTGGGGAAGATCCCCAAGATCGGGGACAAGAAGAAGATGATCGAGCTGGGGAGCATTCTTAAGAAGACTGAGTACGGGGTGATCTTTCCCGGCAGAGGGATGCTCCAATCCCTGCAGGGTAAGATGGAGCTATTCTTAGAATTAATGGCCCAGCTGAATGAGGTCACCACCTTCAAGGCCATTCCAGTGGCCAGAGGGTTCAACACCCGCGGATTCAACCAGCTTTTGCTTGACCGGACGGGATTCGTTAAGAGCGTGTCCTTCCAGCACGACAAAGGCGAAATCCTTCACCGGCCGGAGGACACCCTCGCCGGGGCGGCGAAGAGAGCTGATGCCCTCCTGGCCCTGGGCTCTGACCCGCTGGCAGAGCTGCCCGTGGGCGTGGCCAGGGCTCTGGCTAAGGTGCCCATAGTGGCCATAGAATCGTGCCGGTCTATGACTTCCGATGCCGCTTTAGTGGTCATACCGTCCGCTATCTCCGGCCCGGAAGCCGGGGGGACGGCCATCCGAACGGACGGGATGAAGGTGAGCTTAGAGCCATTTATGAAGACGGACAGGCTGGCAGAAGAGCAGATTCTGACAAGGATTATGGAGGCGATGTAAATGGCAGTGGATGTTAAGATCGCCACCTACGAGGATATCTTCCAGTATGAGGCGGGAAGGAAAGGGATGCACTCCGATGAGTGCCTTCAGCTCAGCGCCCAGATTCTCATGGACAAGGAGGATATGGCCAGTCTCGGGGTGAAGGACGGGGCGCGGGTTCTGGTGGAGAATGAGATGGGCAGGGTGGTGCTCGTGGCCAGGGCGTCTGGGGATAAGGCTCATCCGGGCGTGGCGTTCATGATCGAAAGCCCGTGGTCTCATCAGCTGGAAGACGACGAGCCTTGCAGGCACGGAGCCTCGGGGTTTAAAGGTATATCCGCCACGGTCACACCATCACAGGATAATGTGACTGAACTGTCAGAGATTGTGCAGAGGATAAAAGAGTAAGAGTGAGGTGCAGAGCATGAATCTCATCTCCATTGCCGATCTATCTCGAGAGGATATCCTGCGGCTTATCCAGAGCGCGGAGGCCTTCCGGGCCAGGCGCGGCCGGCATGGCCAGCCCCTGGAGGGAAGGAGCCTGGCCATGATCTTCGAGAAGCCCTCCACCAGGACCCGGGTCAGCCTGGAGGTGGCGGCCTCGGAATTAGGGGGCCATCCTCTCTACCTATCGTCAAGCGAGCTGCAGCTGGGCCGGGGGGAGACCATAGCCGATACGGCCCGGGTGCTCTCCCGCTATGTGCATGGCATCACCGCCCGGGTCTATTCCCACAGCACTGTGCTCCAGCTGGCGGAGCACGCCAGCGTCCCGGTGATCAATGCCCTGTCCGACTGGGAGCATCCCCTGCAGATATTGGCCGACCTCCAGACCATGAGCCAGAACTTCCGGGCTCTGGATGGCCTGCAGATCGGCTGGATTGGGGATGGGAATAACGTCTGCAACTCCTTGATTCTGGCCTCGGCCATCCTGAGGATGGAGATCACCGTGGCCTCCCCGCCAGGGTACGAGCCCAAGCCCGAGATATTGGAAGAGGCCCGCGCCCTGGGCGGAAGCCCGCGGGTGGTCGAGGAGCCGGAGGAGGCGGCCCGGGGTGCGGACGTTTTGGTCACCGACACCTGGGTCTCCATGGGGGATGAGGCGGAGGAGGCGGAAAGGCTGAGGGTATTCGGCCGGTATCAGATCAACTCCGAGCTTATGGCCGCTGCCGCGGAAAAGGCCATTGCCCTGCATTGCCTGCCTGCCCACCGGGGGCAGGAGATCACCGATGAGGTGATGGACGGGCCCAGGTCCCGGGTGTTCGATGAGGCAGAGAACCGGATGCACACCAGCAAAGCGGTGATGGCCTGGCTGATGGGAGAGAAGCAGTGCGAGAAGTGATCTTCCTTGACCCAGATCAGTGCAAAGAGAGCCTGTCGGTATAAAGATAAGCTGGATCTGGTCTTCAAGAGAGCGGGTCAGGTGGAGGAGTGGCTGGCCAATGTCTCAGAGGACGAATTTTTAGAGGATGACAAGACAAAGCTTGCCGTCTACAAAGCCTTCCAGGAGGCGGTGGAGGCCAGCCTCGATCTGGTGGCTATGATGTGCAAGGATCTGGGCATAACATCTCAGGATGATTACAGCAACCTGGAAAAGCTCGCTGCTCTTTCCGCCCAGTCTCGAGAGGTTCTCATCGAGGCCAACGGCCTTCGCAATCATCTGGTTCACAGGTACAATAGGAGAGACGATCTCCTGGCCATGCAGAGCATGAAGGATCTGGAGGGCGGGATTGTCGCCTTCGGAGAGGAGGTGGTGGGATGGCTGGAGAGGTCGTTACCGAACGGCTAGGAAAAGAGTTGCAGTTTCTGGCAGAGCCCTCCTGGAAGAAGAGGGTTTTAGGAGTGCTGCTCTACGGCTCCTGGGCGCGGGGCGATGCCGGGCCGGATAGCGACATAGACATCTGCCTGGTGGCCCCGGAGGCAGAGGATAGGGCAGGGCTGTGGAGGGAGTTCGTCTCCCATCTTCGTTCCGAGAAGTACGACCTGAGGATCTTCGAGATCCTGCCGCTGCATATCAAGATGGCAGTGATAGATGAGGGTTCGGTTCTCTGGTCCCGGGATATTCTGGAGCTTTATGAGTACTTTTATCCCTTCCGGCGGGAGTGGGATGATCAGAAGCACAGGCACGATCTCTCCCCTGGGGAGATGAGAGAGCTGATAGCGGCGGCCAGGAGGGCGCGCAAGGGCGACGGGCCCTAAAGGGGATCGCAAAGTTCTAGTAGAGCAGAGTTCTTTAATGTGGCCGAGCCCCAAAAAGGGGTGCATGCCGAAGAACGCGGGGGTTGCCAAGTGGTTAAAGGCGCAGGGCTTAGGACCCTGTCACGAAGGT
>WOYM01000004.1 GCA_011620785.1 Methanothrix sp.
CTCAGGCGGTTTTTAAAGAGAAAGCGCGAGGATTCGGAAACTTCTTTGAATGGAAACCCTTATGATCCAGGACGAAGGCTCATGCCCGAAGAACGTAAAACTTGTTAAGGTTTGATGCCATGGTTAGTTTGATATGGGCAGTGAAGGCTCTTCCCACATTGGGACCTCAGATCCCGCTGCGGAAACTAGCCATCGTCTCTCGGATGCCAGAATGCGTCCTTGAACGCGTATAGGAATTTGCACCTTCGAGGACTTACGGCTGCCCATATCAGGACGGTCCATAGGTATGGAAAAACAATGGAATATAGTTTGCGGAGCGGATATCCACAAAAAGTTCCTCATAGCCACCATACTTTCCAGAGACGGCACGAAGATAACTAAAAGATTCGGTATGACCTTAGACGAGCTATTAAATTTCAAGAATTGGGTCATCGAAAATGGCTGCGAGCAGGTGGCAGTTGAATCTACTGGAACCTACTGGGTTCCTATTCACACCGTTCTAGAGGGATCCATTGGCCTAATTGTTGGTAACGCTTACAAAATCAAGCACACTCCTGGAAACAAGAACGACTTAGACGATGCTGATTGGATTGCAGAACTGTGTCTCAATGGCATGATAGAGCCTTCAAGGATCTTCCCAAAAGCTGATAGAGATCTAAGGAGGCTAACAAGAATCAGAGAAGGTTATGTCAATGACATGACGCGAGAAAAGAATAGGATTCATCATGCCCTTGAATCATGCGGAATCAAGCTCTCCTCGGTTCTATCTGATATGTTCGGGAAGACCGGGCAATCCATTCTGAGCGGTCTACTTGAAGGACGAACCATCGATGACATTCTCAAAAGCGTAAATCTGAAAAGGATTAAGGCGACAGCTGAGGAGATCAGAGAAGCAATCAAAGGCAGTCTTGACTTCACACAGATCCTTCTGATACGCGGCTCTTTGGAACAGATGGCGGCCATCCAAAAGCGAATAGACGAAATTCACAAAGAGATTAAGGGCAGAATCGCCTATCGGAAAGATGATTTGAAGATAGCGATGTCCATTCCCGGAGTGGGATTTACCTCAGCCTCTACTCTCCTTGCTGAGATCGGCGATATCACTGATTTCAAGAAGCCAGAGCAACTTGCGGCCTGGGCAGGTCTTGTTCCTTCAGTCTATCAATCGGCTGGAAAACTCATAACGGGCAGCATTACTAAACACGGATCAAGGCATATTAGATGGATACTGGTTCAGGTTGCACGCGTCATCGCTAGAGGCAGAGAATCAAAGCTGAAGAGGTTCTTTTTGAGAGTGAAGGCTAAGAAAGGATCTAACGTAGCTGTGGTTGCACTTGCTAGAAAAGTCCTATGCATACTCCATCATCTATTGATTAACAGAGAGATGTATAAAGAGGATGGTATTAATAAAAAAATTAAGATAGATATAGGAAGTGAAATCCCACAGCGCGAGATGGATCTGGAGGAAATGATAACGTATCTTGTCAGAGCTGGGTATGAGGTCCGGAAAGGCTCAACAGGAGGTGGATAGAAGCCATCTCCTGTTTCTGTTTTAATAAGTTTTACATAGGAATGCGGGATCTATCAATATGACAATCTATAGAGGAATCATATCACGATTTTCTGATCTATCCCCTGACATAGATTGTGCAGTAATTGGTCTGACAAAAACGGATCCTACACATGCAGTTGAAGAGCTAAAGACGATTGGCATCAAGAATTTCTGGATACACTGGAGAACGGAGACTGATGGGATCAAGAAGATGAGTCAGGATGCGGTGATGCATTGCATAACCGGCAGATGCCCCATGATGTATCTGGCCGGTAAGGGATTCAATATGCATTCAATGCATAGGGCAGTGGCGAAGATATTGGGAAAATATTAGGCATAAATATAGGGAGAATATAAAGTGAAATTATTAGGGTGAATTCTAAGATAATAACCTGGAGAAATTTGATTGAAGATAAATTAAATAAATAGACATATTATAGTAGGGCTTGATAGCAAAATATATATAAGTTTAGTTAGGACCTTTAAAGCATGTCGTGGCTCTTAATTCCCAATTTTAGTCGAGAGCACGGAAGCGATGCGTCCTTAGATGCATCCATGATTAAACCCGGCCTATAAGGCCCAATCCGATGTCTCGGATTGGGTATTGAATGCCGAATGTGCGCTATGTTGATAGTTCGAGCATAGATGTTATTCGTTCTCTGAAAGGCATCGATGAGCGGAATCAGTCTCTTGATTCAAAACATAGACATTGCGCTGCAACATAGCATTCAGAATAGGAATTTAGAGGCAATGCCAGATCAGATCCAATAAGACCGGATCTTTCAAGCTGAATCCATTAGCAAGGATTCATCATATCTGATCTGCATAGAGGATTAATCAAGTGATTAGTATAAAAATAGAAAGAAATGGCCGGATGAAGTCCTTCTGGTCTGCAAACTCGATAGACTCCATCAGGTTGATTGCTCTAAATGGCGCCTATGCAATTAAAGCATTTTGGCGTTCTAAGGCAAACAACAGCGGCCAACTCTTTCAAGGAGTTGGAATATGAGAAGGAATATCCTATATACGACAGAGGATTGCACACAGAGTAAACGTTTGTTGTGGCTTTTAAAAGAGGCAAATCTGAATTTTGAAAAAGTGGACATGAGAAGCAAAAAATCACAGCTGCAGCTCAAATCCATGGGCATCTCTGATCCTGATTCTCCCCTGCTGGTTATGGATGATAATCCATTGAGGTTCTTGAGCTCAGACGATATCAATTCAATGGCAGACAAGAATTTGCTGGCATTGGTTCGGTAAGAGGGCGAAGAGAGAATGGAAAAGGTTACGAGGTTGCCTGAAATGATATCGAATAACGTGAACGCTAATTCAGAGATCGATGAGTTCGATAGAGTCGCTATATGCAGATATGCGTTTTCATGCATGGAACGGGGGGAGTTTTGATATGGAGCCAGATGGTTACTATTTCTTCTCAGAAAAGCAAAAGAAGATCAGAGAGATGGTTGACCCATCGCCCACCTTCTTTGCCAGGATAGGAGGCAAGGTAGTGGAATGCACAGAGAGAAGCTCATCACCAAAACCCTCCGGCCCCTTCGACGACTACAAATGTTATGGCAGAGGCATCTATATCGGCGAAAAGCCAGAATGAAATGGGGGGACTCTTCCACTCAAAGCTTGAGGCCAAGGGTTGATCTGATTCCGGATCCGCCGATTCATCATGGCGGCCGATAAAGGCGAATTGAAAAGTATGCGCAAGCAAATATGGGATGGACTGGAACTGCCTGCAAAGCCCTATTTTATTTTTCTTTCAAGATCAATCCCATGAATCCGCCAGTAGATTATCCGTTAAGATATCTCAGCAATCAGCGTCCAATGCCCACCTATCCAAGCTTCCCCAAAGAGCCATCACCCATTGATCCGATTGCCTGCATCATTCATCTCAAACGACATGATTAATACCATCATCAAAGCATACCCAAACCAGGAAACATCGAAATGGTGGATCTCTATGGCGATTAGTACCAGGCTATTTGGAAGGACCGGCCCATCCGTCACCCGCGTGGGCCTGGGAGGAGAGGGAGTGCTCCGCACCCACGGCCGGGAAAGGGATGCGCTGCAGGTTATTGAGGAGGCTGCAACCAGAGGCATCAGCTACTTTGACTCTGCCAAGGCCTATGCCGGCAGCCAGGGATATTACGGCAGATTCTACAGGAGCCATCAGGAGACCCGATCCGCCATATTCCAGACCAGCAAATCAGCCGCCCGCGAATATCATGAAGCCCGGGCCGATCTGAGAGAAACACTTGAGGTTATGGGATTGAACAGCCTCGACCTGTGGCAGATCCATGACCTCCGCACCAGAGGGGAGTTGGAGGAGATCGAATCCTCCGATGGCGCCCTAAAGGCCTTTATCGAGGCAAGGGATTCAGGCCTGACGAAGTATATCGGCGTTACCGGTCACCACGATCCAGAGGTACTCCTGGCGGCAATAGAGAGCTGGCCTTTGGATGCCGTCCTCCTTCCCGTCAATCCAGCAGAGGCGATAATCGGCGGATTCATGGACCGGGTCATGACTGCTGCAATGGATAAAGGCATGGCCGTGATAGGAATGAAGGTGCTGGGAGCACGAAACTACATCGCACCAAATCTGGGAATCGCACCAGAGCTATTGATCCGGTTCGCCCTCTCTCGAGATATCACCACCGCAATTGTGGGATGCTCCAGCCCGGAAGAAGTGCAGCAACTGGCCCGGTTGGGTGAGGACGACCGACCCCTGGACTCGGCGGAGGAAGCAAGGCTGATGGATCTCTTCCGCCCTCATGCGAAGAGTCTAGCCTACTACCGGGGCAGAATATGAGCAGGTCTGTCATAAACGATGGTCAACTGCTCAGCATTCAGCTTCTCAGTACTTCTGAATGTATATCCCTATTCTCAATAGCTTTATGAATTTCAAGAAGGCAGAATGTAAACGAGGCAATACTATGAGAACGATGTCATTGAAATTGATGCTATTGGCCCTGGTGGTTGTCCTGGCAACTCCCCTGGCCCAATCAGCCGAGGGCGAAACCGCTCCAGCTACGGGCCAGCTCTATCCGGTTGACTGGCTAGAGGGAGCATACGTTACTCCCATTGATAGGGCTTCGTTGATGGACCCGGGAATAGCTGGCATGGTTCGCTGGCTGGATTCTCCTGTTCCATCCTACCCCTGGTACAGCTCCGACCTGACCTTCTCCAGACAGATGGCGCCATCATCTACATTCGCTCCATACAACGAGTATTATTATGCCCAGGCCATTCCCATGGACGGCGAGATCATAAGCAATCCCGTTAAGTTCAATGTTACACAGTCTCCACCATCTTATCTCTATTATGGAAACGGCCAGGGACTGGCTTATGCTCAGTATCTGTCCATCACCGCTCCCCAGGCCAATGACCTCTGGATCCGGGGCAGGCAAAACTGGACTCAGTATCTGGTAAGCCCAGTAGGAACGACTCTTGATCTGGTCGGCCGCGTACCCCTGGGTGGAACAGGCGGATTTTTCAAGAGCATCACAAACGGAACGAACGCCCAGAGGTCCAGGATCTACCAGTTCCATCAAGGCTATAACAGCATGAAGTACCGGGCGGATGAGATGGGAAGACATATGCTCTATTTTGTGGTGGACAACCAGCCGAGCAACGTTATAATAATCGATGTATTCGCCCAGGCCCCATTGGCTCAGCCCTCAATATATCCCACCACGACAGGGCAATCAGAGCAATATGCACCATCACAATCAACATCGCAACCTTCTGCAGAACCTTCCTCTGGCGATACACCGGTATCGATCCTTTATCCCGGCGAATCCGCCTTCCAGGTCTACGTCGATGGAGCGCTCGTGGGCGTAGGACAGAATGGCATATTCAACCTGAGCGTCAAGGGCGGCGTGAATCATGTGATAAGCATCTGGGACGGCTTCTGGATGTATGAGAACGATATATTCTTCCAGGCCGGTGTACCTAAAGAGATTCATGTGGAGGTGGTGTAGGCCAGGACCGTTTTGCAGATATCGTCCAGGACCATTCACCTCGCCTGGTCAGGATTGATTCAGGACTGTCCGCCCCTCGACAGGGCTGATTCCTGAGCGGTATCCCACGGCTTGTGTTCCATTTCCTCTTGTGGGCGGGAACGATCGAGCTGCGTCGCTGTCTGGCAGGCAAGAATTCTGGCGTGCTCTCGCATGGGCGCGCATGCCCGCGTGAGCTTGCCGCCTGGGGGGGCGGAGGAACGAATAGTGTGCAGAGGAGCGCGGACAGGTATGCTTTGCGGGCCGCCCCGGTAGGGTCTGGCGCATAACGGGGTTATTGGCTTGGATTCATGGTTTCCATAAATTCAAGAAACCGACTCGCTCAAAGTCAGCATCATTTGTGGCCATCTCCTTTATCCCAAATACCTTGCAGCAGGCGGTATGCAAGGCATCCCTGGGAAGAAGACGGTATTCTCTGGCGCATTCCAGCGCAATTTTCCAGAAGCTTCTGGCAGCTTCTGCCATAGGTGGGGTGGCCTGTCAGAAGGTAGGTGAAGATATTGGCATCAATAAACACTTGTCTCGTAGTATTCATGAGCTTCCTCTAGCCCTTCCCAGCACTTTACGATTCCAAAGATTCTGCTGGTAGCGCTCCTCTGGACGCTTATCTCGACCTCATCACCTTCTTTTAGGTTCAACTCCCCAAGGGGCTTGAGGACTTTGTCTTCGTATCTTGCCCTGATCACGGAACCCATCGTCTCACCAACGTCATTATTTGTCCTTCATGGATAAATGAATATGGCTTTCACACCTTATAAAGTGATGTCGATGAATCTTCGTGATCCGGTATGGCCAGCCGCTCGCCGGGGGCTTTTCTCCGAAAGCGGCGGCGTTTTGAGGGGGCTGGAGTTTTTGGAGTCAGTGGCAGTTCATTTATTATTAGCTGAAAATTATAACAGAACAACAACTGATCACACCACAGAGGCGCAGAGCGCACAGAGACTTTAACTGCAGAGGTTTCTGGGCTGTCTCCGGCTTGACGATCCTTGTGGGCCTTGGGGCTAGCCTCGCCCAGCAGTCCATCGGCCGTGCAGCATCCTTGTCTCCGGTCTCACGGCTCGGGCTCCTGGGCCAGGCCGGACGGGCCGCATCGTCGTCCGCTGGGCGCGCGCATGGGCGCGCGTGCCCGCGTGGGATTGTGGTCTTGGGGCAGGAGGGGTGTGAAAATAAGAGGCGCTTTCAGATTGTATTCTCTTGACTCTTAGCTACCGTTTCTGGTCCATAAGTTGTACGATTCATTCGA
>WOYM01000070.1 GCA_011620785.1 Methanothrix sp.
TCATGTAATACATTGATATACTTGTAATACGAATATTGTCCTGGTGATTCAAATCTCCACATCCGCCTCAGTTCGGCTTCCCGATGACATCGCCCGCTGCCTTGAAGACCTTGCCAGTGCGCTCGATCGTCCCAAGACTTACATCATCCGAAAGGCGATCGAGGCTTATCTGGAAGAGTATGCAGATTACTTCATCGCTCTGGAACGAATGAATGACAAGGACGACAGGATCGTCTCTGCCGGAGAGATGAGGGAGCTTCTTGGCCTGCAAGATTGAATATAAATCTTCGGTCTCGCGAGACCTGAGGCATCTGGATAAAAATTTAGCTAAGCGAATTCTCAAGGATACGGAAGGGACGCTAGCGTCTGACCCTGCTGCGGGAATCCCTCTTACAGGACAGTTCAAGGGCCTCTTCAAGCTGCGCATTGGTGATTATCGTGTCATTTACTCAAAAACCGGAGATGGTGTACTCATTTTAAGAATTGGGCCTCGAAATAAGGTCTACGATAGATGATACCCTCGCATCTTCAGCATCGGCCATATGAGAGGCTAAGTGGCGGGCACGGGGCAATGTGAATGGCTCTTCTTCGGCTTGCCTTGCACGGGCTCTCGGAGAAATTATAGACCCTGGATCAGTAGAGCCTCTAATTCAAGCTGCTTTGGAAGATAATGGTTGGGAGGTTCGAAGAAGTGCGTCAAGGCTTTAAAAATTGTGAGAATTACTTTAGCAACTCCATCGGCTTTGAGGAGTTCATGAGAAGGGTCCTTGGCTGAAGGTTGGCGAGAGGAAGGGGTGAATCTATTTTTGTTTGGTATAGGCCTTATCAGAATTACTGGGAATGTACTTCAAGCAGCAAATTGAAATATATTCTCGCCATAGATCTACTGTGGAAGGTAATATCCTCATCGCCCTGGCCCTGACCCTCTTCGCCGGCCTGGCCACGGGAATCGGAAGCCTGATCTCATATTTCATTCCCAGGCCCGATATGCGCTACCTCTCGCTGAGCCTGGGCTTTGCTGCCGGAGTGATGGTCTACGTGGGCTTTGTGGACCTCTTCTGCAGCTCCAGGATCGTCCTGGGCTTCGGCTATGCCAATCTCTTCTTTCTGATGGGTTTGGTGCTGATTTATCTGCTCGACCACCTCATTCCCCATATTCACATGGACGGCCAGGTGGACTCCCAATGCGACAGGCTCTACCGGAGCGGGATTATGACCACCATCGGCATCGCCATCCATAACCTGCCCGAGGGGATGACCGTGGCCCTGGTCTCCCTGGCCGACTTGCGGCTGGGGGTGCCTGTGGCCATTGCCATCGCCATCCATAACATCCCTGAAGGCCTGGCCTGCAGCATTCCCCTTTACTGCGCCACATCCGACCGGAGGAAATCCTGTCTGATCTCCTTTGCTGCGGGAATGACTGAGCCCCTGGGGGCGATTCTGGCCATCCTGATCCTCTATCCATTCCTAAACGACTGGCTACTGGCCGCGGCCACCGCCCTGGTGGCAGGAATCATGGTCTTTCTCAGCTTTGACGAGCTCATTCCCATAGCCAACCGATATGGGGGCGAGCATACCACAAACATAGGGCTTATCGCCGGTTTTTTGGTGATGATGGCGGGATTGGTCTTGATGGAATCACTATAAATCCAATACGGATAATAAAGACTGATGGTGAATGGAGATGAAACGGATATTCCTGTGCAGCCTATGTCTGCTGCTCTTTGCAGCCTCGATCTGGGCAAATGCGTCCGATCAGGATCTTTTGATCTCTGATGGCGAGAGCTCGAGCGGCGAGGTAAATGAGACTGCTTTGGTGCTGGCCCTGGCTGGAGAGCCATCCGGAGAGCTTACCCAGAGCTGACTCATCAGGCAGCCGTAAAAAGGCTTCTTGATAGGTATTCCCTGCCGGATCCCAGGATGGGAGAGGACGAGTTTGCCAATGAAACTCTGCAGGACCTCTACAATGATCTGCTGGCCCAGGGAAGCGTTTCGGTCAGGGACGCCCTCATGGCGGGGGCAGCGATAGAGGAGATAGATATCCTCGATTTGGAGGAATATATGGCGCAAACGGATAAAGAGGACATACTTCTCGTGTATGCCAATTTATTGCGTGGATCGGAGAACCATCTCCGGGCATTTGTCAATAACCTGGAAAGGCAGAGGGTCGAGTACACTCCTCAGTACCTATCGGAGGAGGAGTACCGCAGCATAATGGAAGCCTGAAGCTACTGCAAAGGATCTATGGCATCTGGGCAAGCTAGCCGCGAAATAGATCCCGTCCAGGCCCCTTCCGTGCTGAGAGTAGCCCTCTACTCTCTGCTCTTCAACCTGGCCCTGGTGGCGGCCAAGCTCACTCTCTCCGCCCTATCCGGGAGCCTGGCCTTGCGAGCGGATGCCATTCACTCCACGGTGGATGTTATGGCCTCGCTGGCCCTGATCCTGGGGGTGAAGATCTCCGAGAGGAAGAGCGAAAGTTTTCCTCTGGGGCTTTATAAGGTGGAGAACCTGGCATCCATCGCCATCTCCTTTCTGCTGTTTCTTACTGCTTATGAGATCGTCCTGGAGGCGGTGCGAGGGGAGGCTATGCCCATCAATTATCAGGGATGGGTGCTCTATGCCGTGGCAGCGATAATTCCTCTTCCCTATCTATTCGGGAGCTTCCAGATCAAAGTGGGAGAGAGGACCGGCTCGCCCAGCCTGATTGCTGATGGGGTACAGCACAAGGCCGATGTGCTAACATCCTCCCTTGTCTTCCTGGCCCTGATCGCTCAGACGGTCTCGTTTCCTCTGGACAGAATTGCGGCTGTGATCATCGCTCTGGTGATCATCAAGGAGGGATGGGGGATCCTGGTCGCCGGCATGCGCGTCCTCCTGGATGCCTCAGTGGACGTACCGACTCTGGAGAGGATTCGAGCCCTGATTCTGGAGGCTCCTGAGGTTGTATCCATCAAAGAGCTGATGGCCAGGAACTCCGGACGTTATCTCTTCGTCCAGGCCAATTTGACCCTCAGGGTAGCCGATCTGAAGAGAGCCCACCTGGCCAGCGAGAGGATCGAGTCCAGAATCCGAAAGGAGATCCCTCAGGTGGACAGGGTGCAGATTCATTATGAGCCTATTGTAGAGAGCCGTCGCAGATATGCTGCTCCTCTGGCAGATATGCGGGGAACGCTGAGCAGGCACTTTGGCGAGTCTCCCTATTTCGCCCTGGTGGAGATGGATTTCGAGGAGATGAAGCTGCTCCGCCAGGAGATCGTGGCCAATCCCCATAAGGATCTGAGCAAGGGCAAGGGCCTGAAGGTGGCCCAGTTCCTTCTGGGCTTCAAGCCAGATGTCGTATTCTCTCGAGAGAGCCTGGAGGGCAAGGGACCTGGCTATGCCTTTGCGGAAGCGGGGGTGGAGACGGCGCAGACGGATGTCGAGACACTGGAGGTGCTGGTGGCCGGTCTATTGGAGGCAGGAGGGAAGAGTACAAATCTTTAAATACAATATCGCATATAAGAGTAATTGCTCTTTCCCCATTATCGACATTTGTCGGCAGGAGCAGAACGGCCAGAATTAGAGCATGATATGTTCGAAAAATCAGAATCAGTGAGGTTTAATGAAGGTATGTGTTACTGCAGGGGCATCAGGCCTTGATGCTCCCATGGACCCCAGGTTTGGGCGCTGTCCCTTTTTTGTGATTGTAGATACAGACAGCATGAGCGAGAACTCAATTGTTAACTCCAATGTCAATGCAACCAGCGGCGCCGGCATACAGGCCGCTCAGGAGATAGCCAGGCAGGGGGCTACCGCTCTTATCACCGGAAACGTCGGCCCCAATGCCATGCAGACCCTCTCCGCAGCCAAGATCGATGTCTATCAGTATCAGGGAGCGGGTAGCGTCAGAGAGGTGGTAGAGAAGTTCAAGCGGGGCGAGCTTACAAAGATCGCTGATGCATCCGTATCCGCTCATGCCGGCATGGGCCCTGGTGGCCAGGGCGGCCAGGGCATGGGACGAGGCGGCGGCGCTGGAAGGGGCGGCGGTCAGGGCAGAGGAAGAGGGGGCGGCCAGGGTAGCGGCCAGGGAGCCGGCAGAGGAGGGCAGTTTTAATGAAGGTTTGCGTTCCCACCATGGGCAATACCGGCCTGGATGAGGCCATCTGCCAGCATTTTGGACGGGCTCCCACCTTCACCGTGGTGGACCTGAACAACAACGAGATCCGCGTACTGCCCAATGTATCGGAGCACATGGGCGGGACGGGCTTGCCCACAGAGACCATATTTGCAGAGGGCGTCCAGGTGCTGATTGTAGGCGGCCTGGGTCCCAAGGCGGTCATGGCCTTCAGCGAGGCGGGCATAGATGTGTTCGTAGGAGCTACAGGCACTGTCAAGGATGCCATCGATGATTGGCATGAGGATGTGCTGAGCCGAGCCAGCCCTGATAACGTCTGTCAGGATCATAAGCATTAGTCTTTGAATTCGAGGGGATGAGTTGAAGCTATCCATAGCTAGCGGCAAGGGCGGCACTGGCAAGACCCTGGTCTCCACCTCTCTTGCCGCCTCCCTCCATTCCCAGAGGGGAGGGAGGATCACAATCGCCGATTGCGATGTTGAAGAGCCCAATAGCTACCTTTTCTTTCCGGACAGAACCCTTCTGGAAAAAGAGAGCTGCCAGGTTGCTGTGCCGGTGATAGATGAAGAGAAGTGCACTCATTGCGGCAAATGCAGTGAAGTCTGCGCTTATCATGCCCTGGCCGTGCTCCCTGGTACGGTGCTGATCTTTCCCGAGCTCTGCCACGGTTGCGGGGCCTGCAGCATAGTATGTCCTGAGAAGGCCATAAGCGAAGGCTCACGCTCTGTGGGGGAGATATTTCACGCCCGTTCCGGTGGCATGGATATCATCTGGGGAGAGCTGGCATTAGGCGAGGCCAGGACCACTCCTCTCATCAAAGCGGTAAAAGAGAGGGCCCAGGGCGATACGGTGATCGTCGATTGCCCCCCAGGCACCTCCTGCTCCATGGTGGAGTCGGTGCGAGGGAGCGACTTCTGCCTGCTGGTCACCGAGCCCACCCCCTTTGGTCTGTACGACCTGGACATCGCCTTGAGGGTGCTGGACAGGATGAAAATCCCCCAGGCGGTGCTGGTCAACAAGAGCGGTGTGGGTGATCGGAAGCTCTACCATTACCTGGAGGAGAAGAAGATTCCCCTTCTAATGGAGATTCCTCTGGACCGGAAGATAGCTGAGATCTACTCTCGGGGAGAGATATTCGTCCTTCATATGCCGGAGTGGAAGGAGAGGTTTGTCGAATTGGCAAAGAGAATTGAGGAGATGATATTATGAAGCAGGTCGCTGTAGTTAGCGGGAAAGGCGGAACCGGCAAGACCTCGATCATCGCCTCACTGGCAGCTCTCGCCCAGGGGAAGGCAGTCTTTGCCGACTGCGATGTGGACGCCCCTGACCTGCACCTCATCCTCCGGCCCGATATCCTGGAAAGGCGGGAGTTCTATGGCATCAAGAGGGCATTCATAGATAAAGAGAAATGCATCCAATGCGGGATCTGCCAGGATGCCTGCAGGTTTGGTGCCATAAGCGATTTTGAGGTTGACCCTCCCCTCTGCGAGGGCTGCGGGGTATGCCAGCTGGTCTGTCCCGAGGACGCAGTCGAGATGAGGGACGTCCAGGCCGGGGAGGCTTACATTTCTCAGACCAGATTCGGCCCCATGGTCCATGCCGAGCTGTATCCTGGGGAGGAGGCATCAGGAAAGCTGGTAGCCATGGTCAGGGAGATGGCCCGCGACCTGGCGGCAGAAAAGAATCTGGATCTAATCCTCATAGACGGCTCTCCAGGCATAGGCTGTCCGGTGATCGCATCATTGACCGGAGTCGACCTGGCATTGGTGGTGACCGAGCCCACTGTCACCGGGGAGCACGATCTGGTGAGGCTCCTGGATGTGGCCGGCCACTTCGGCATAAAGACTACCGTCTGCATCAACAAGTATGACCTCAACCCTGAAGCTGCGAGGCAGATCGAGGAGCTGTGTGGGAAGAGGGGGGTGAAGATCGCGGGAAGGCTGCCCTATCATACCTCGGTCATCGATGCCATGGTCAGGGCTCAGGCGGTGGTGGAGATCGGAGGACCGGTGGCCGAGGCGATCGAAGATATGTGGAAGGGCCTGGAGGGGCAGCTTTAGGCCTCCCCTGGCGGATGGCTCCTTTGAAGGTCATCCAGGCATTATATATGTCTAATATGAAGATTGATTTTTTATTGCCTAAAATGAAGAGAAGTAATGGGGGTTTTGATTAAGATGAAAACAAAATATCCTCTGGCCCGTGGGGCCTTGATGATCTGTCTTATGGCCAGCTTCTTCGTGCTGGCCCAGGCTTACGATCCACTGGGAAGCGATATCTTCCTCATGCCAGGCGAGTCGAGAGCTATCTCCGGCCAGGATAATGTTAAGACCTATATCGATCCAAATGCCGATCCACTGAGCATTGACCCGTTGATGCGCCCGATCGATCCACAGCATTCGGCGGAGTACCTGGATAAGATCAGCGGCCGGGAGTATTTGAGTCCCTTCGTTCAGATCACTCAGGATCTGCGGGGCAACTGGAGGCTGAACCTATATGGCAGCTTGCCGGGTACGGCGGATCTTACGCTCGTGCAGAACAAGGATGCAGTCTTTGGCCGGGGCATTCTCACCTCGTTCGGAACGACAAAAGACCTATCTGCCAGCGGATGGACTGCGAAGGATGTGCTCTATCTGGATATGGTCGATATGCAGAACATGATGCTCTATC
>WOYM01000026.1:0-4442 GCA_011620785.1 Methanothrix sp.
ACCATGTACGGCAGTCCGGACATATCCGCGAGCATATCCGGCACAGATGAGTTCGAGCGGGGAGATACCGTCACCCTTTATCTTGATCTGACCAACTACGGCAGGATCATAGGCTTCAAGCAGGACCAGATGCCCGATAATGCCAAGGAGTATGCCCTGGCCAGTGCCGAGCTGGTGGAGGAGAACAAGAAGCCCACAGCTCTCGGGGTCACCGCCACCCTGGTCAGCCAGGGGCCTCAGGTCGAGGTGAAGTCAGGCGACCAGGTGGTCGAGTCGCTCAAGTCCGGGGACAGGACCCAGTCCCCTCTCAAGTTCACCATCAAGATAGGGGAGCATGCTCCTGCCGGAGAGTATCCTCTCCACTTGAACATGACTTATGACTATCAGGATAACGTTCGGGTTTACGCCTCCAAGCTGGTCACCGAGGGGGGCACGTCCACCTTCTCCAACTACCGGGTCTCTTATGTCTACCAGAAGGCCAACCAGACGGTTCCCGTCACCATCCGGGTCAAGAAGCAGGCGGACTTCGTCATCCAGAACACCACTGCTGAGCTTATGGCCGGGGGCAAGAAGCAGGAGATCCATGCAACCTACAAGAATATCGGCGAGGACCCGGTGCGGGATGCTGTGGCCAGGCTTTCCATCTTCAAGCCCTTCTCCTCTACCGATGATCAGGCCTTCATCGGGAATTTAGAGCCGGGAAATGAGACGGCAGTCCTCTTCCGGATGGATGTCGACTCCGATGCTACGCCCAAGGATTACGGCATAAGCAGCGAGATCAAGTATACCGATGTCAACGGAGATACGGTGATCTCGGAGAGCATGAAAATACCGGTAAAGGTTGAGCCTGCCGCCCAGTCTCTTCTTCTGCCAGCAGCTCTGGCGCTTATTATCTTGATTGCTGTTGGTGGCTATATCTACAAGAAGAGGCAGAAAAAGGTCTGAGAGAGGATCAAGCCTATTGATTAAGACTGAATCTTGGGGAAGTGACTGGATTGGATGAATTGGTGCTGGCCAGCTGGAGTGATCGCTTCTGGGCCTGGCTGATCGATGTTCTGCTCATGGGAATCATATGGCATAGAGTAGTCCTGGTCCTCGGGATCGATCCAATGCATCTGGACGCAATGCTGATGCTGTCCGGTCTGATGTTCGTCTACTGGACAGCGCTGGAGGGATACCGTGGGCAATCCCTGGGAAAGATGCTGCTCAATATCGTGGTGGTCGGCCCTTATGGAGAGGCTATCGGCTTTAGGGATTCGGCTCTGCAGTCCTTCGGCAAGGCCTTTCTCCTCCCCGTCGACTGCCTGATCGGCCTATTAGCCTATCGGGAAAAGAGGCAGCGCCTCTTCAATAAGCTCTCGGACACCGTTGTCAAGAAGCAGGTTATATAAATTCTATGATTAAATTCCCGGCCAGCCAGAGGATCAGGAGGGCGATGATCATCCTCTCTTTCGTGCTCTTGCCCGCCATCTGCTGGCCGGCAAGCGTGGCTTTTGCCATTGCTTCTGCCCGATCGCGGTGATTCTCATCATCGGAAGGAAGATCCGAGACCTCTTCCGCTGGCCTGCGCTGCAGCTCTCATCCGATGCAGGCAGCTGTTCGAATTGCAGAAGGTGCTCGGCAGCATGTCCGATGAGCCTTGATGTGAACCTCATGGTCCGTCAGGGGATCATGGAAAACAGCGAATGCATCCTCTACGGCTGCTGTGTTGAGGTCTGCCCGGAGAATGCGATCGGTTATACATTCAGGGGATGAATAGTGGTCGCATGATCTGCCGAATGCATGGGCCAACGGGATCACCCGAATCCTGGTGGTCAAGACCCCCAGGCCACGCGAGGCCACCAGGCTGGTTTAAGGCCTTTGGCATTCTGGTAACTTTTTTTGGCTCCTCGCTATTTGGTGTGGGTTCGTGCGCTAGTCACAGGAATTCGACATTTTTTCATGATCCTCTGTGCGCTCTGCGCCTCTGCGGTTTTATTCCGTATTCCGTAAACCACCAGGGTTAATTATCCCGCTACCCACTCGATACAGCGAAGAGCCTTTTTTTCTTGCTGGTCGCATATCCTCTATGCCGGGCATACCCCATGCTTGTCACAGAAACGATTATAATCCATAACGCTTGTTGAAAAATCAGGATTCTGGGGGGCCGATTGTTATGGAAATGCTCCTGCTGAGGGATATAGCGGTCATATTCGTTCTATCGGTATTAGTACTCTTCATATTCCATAAGATCAGGGTACCGGCAATCGTGGGCTTCATATTCACCGGGGCGCTGGCCGGCCCCCAGGGCCTGGGTCTGATTCAGGCCATCGAGCAGGTTGATGTCCTGGCGGAGATCGGCGTAATCCTGTTGCTCTTCACCATCGGGCTGGAGATCTCCCTGAAAGATCTGATGCAGATGAAAAAGTATGTCCTGGTTGGGGGCACCCTTCAGGTCGCCCTGACCATCCTCGCCGTCTATGCCCTGCTGATCTACTTTGGCCAGCCGGTCGGTACGGCTATCCTGATCGGATTTCTGGTCTCCATGAGCAGCACGGCCATTGTGCTGAGGATAATCCAGAAAAAATCCGAGATGTACACCCCCCAGGGCAGGACCATCCTGGGCATTCTCATCTTCCAGGATATCGCTATAGTTCCCCTGATGCTGGCCGTCCCCCTCCTGCCTGGCGCTGTGGGCGAGGTTCCCGAATCTCCTCTCCTCATTCTGGCCAAAGGCCTGGCCCTGATCGCCCTGGTGATCATCAGCGCCAAATGGCTGGTCCCTCTTGCCCTTTACCACATCGCCCGGACGGGCGATCGGGAGCTGTTCCTCCTGAGCCTGGTGGCGATATGCTTCGCCGTGGCCTGGGCCACCTCGTTGGCGGGATTGTCTTTGGGTCTGGGCGCATTTCTGGCCGGCCTCACCATATCCGAGTCCCAGTACAGCCATCAGGCCTTTGGCAATGTCCTGCCCCTGCGGGATGCCTTCACCAGCTTCTTTTTCGTCTCCATCGGCATGCTCTTAGATGTCAATTTCCTGCTGGCTAATCCTCTCTATATCATCCTTTTAGCCTCCGGGGTGATGCTCCTGAAATCCCTGATTGCCGGGGCAACGGTGGCCATCATGGGCCTGCCCTTGAGAATTGTTGTTCTGGTCGGCCTGGCCCTCAGCCAGATCGGGGAGTTCTCCTTCGTCCTCTCCAAGGTGGGGCTGGAGTACGGCCTTATAAGCCAGGAGCTCTACCCGATATTTCTGGATGTTGCAGTCCTGACCATGGTGGCAACATCCTCCATCATAGCGGTATCCACAAAGCTGGCAGATGCCACATCAAGGCTCCCCCGTTTCCAGAGGCTGAATCGCTACCTGCCGGCTAATATGCCGGATATCAAGACGATGAAAGACCACCTGATCATCATAGGATATGGGGTTAATGGCAGGAACGTGGCACTATCTGCCAAGAGCGAGGCAATACCCTATGTAATAGTAGACATCGATCCAGAGACAGTGAAATCCGGTCTGCGTAATGGTGAGCCCATCCGGTATGGTGATGCCACCCAAGAGCATGTCCTCTTGAGCACTGGGGTCAAGAGCGCCCGGGTGATTGTGATAGCTATCTCCGATCGAACGGAAACCCGCAGGATGACCGAACTGGCCAGGAGGCTGAATCCTGACATATATATAATTGACAGGACCAGATACATCAATGAGATGAGCGCTCTATATAATTTGGGGGCGAATGAGGTTATTCCTGAGGAGTATGAGACCAGTGTGGAGATATTTTGCCGGGTTTTAGAAAAGTATGAAGTGCCAAGGGAGAGGATAGACTCTTTCATAAATCATATCCGGGCAGATGGGTATGAGATGTTTCGCAGCATCTCCAAAGAGCCCTACTGCACCACTGACCTCAACATGATTCAGAATGAATTCATCACCATCAAGGTCCCGGCCAACTCGCCTGCGGCAGGAAGGTCACTGAAGGAGATCGGATTGAGAGAGATAGGCATATCCTTGCTGGCGGTAAATAGGGGATCTCAGGTGATCAACCATCCTGATGAGAGCTTCGTTCTTCAGCCGGATGATGTGGCCATCATCCTGGGCTCCGAGGCTCAGTTATCATCGGTCGGCTATCTCTTCGGCAGGGCTGATGGCTCTCAAAATACGGCCTCGTAATCGTAGGCCCGCCGCCCTGACAATATGACAGGTCACGATCAAGAAGGCTAATGTTGATGTAAGGATGTAAAAGATACTGTTATGATACCGCTGGAATACCTTCTGCTGGGCGTAGCTGTAATGCTTCTCCTTAGCGTAGTATCCAGCAAAGCGTCCACCCAGCTGGGTGTGCCGACCCTGGTTTTATTCCTGCTGATCGGCATGCTGGCCGGCTCAGACGGGCCGGGGGGAATAGAGTTCAACAACCCCTGGCTGGCCCAGTACCTGGGTACGGTGGCTTTAATATTCATCC
>WOYM01000026.1:4542-33919 GCA_011620785.1 Methanothrix sp.
TTCAACAACCCCTGGCTGGCCCAGTACCTGGGTACGGTGGCTTTAATATTCATCCTCTTCTCCGGCGGCCTGGACACCAAATGGAAGGAGATCAAGCCCGTTCTATTGAGGGGGGAGATCGCCTCTCCGTCCAGTCCAGCGGACCTTCCCTCGACCTCTTCCGCTCTTTGGTGGAGAAAAAAGAAATTGCGAGCGATGATAATCAGCCTGAGCAGTACGTCGTCCAACCGGATGAATAGGCTTTTCGGATCTCGAAGATCGCTCCAAGAGGGAGAAGGTATCAGGCCCGGAACAGGACCAGCCAGATGAGATAGATCAGATAGGCGGCCACGCCCAGCCCTCCTTCCACTCGGGATATGCGTCTGCCGGTGAGAAATACGGGCACGCAGGCCAGGGCAACCAGGGTCATCAGGGGGATGTCGAAGAGCTGAAGCTGGCGGGTCACAGCAAGGCCTGCGGGGGCGGCCATAGAGGCGAGGCCCAGTATGAGGAGTATGTTGTAGATGCTGCTTCCCAGGAGGTTGCCGATGGCAACGTCCCTCTCATCTCTAAGGGTGGCGATGATTGTGGTGACCAGCTCCGGTGCAGATGTGCCGATGGCGACGATGGAAAGGCCGATTATCGCCTCGGAGATCGCGAGCATCCGGGCGACGCCCGTTGCCCCATCCACCAGCCAGTCGGCTCCAATTACCGTTAAAGCTATTCCAGCGATGAGCATGGCGACATATTTCGCCTCTGCCAGAAGCTCTTTCCTCTTTGGCGACATAGCCTCCGGGCCGCAGCCTTCCATGAAGCCATCGCCGCATATGTCCTCGAACTCCCTTTTCACCAATTGCGATTCTGTCCGGCTAGCACGCACGACGACCACTGTATAAATCGCTGCCGCCAGGAGCATCAGGACTCCATCCAGTGGGGTCAGGACGCCATCTGAGGCCAGACCGGCCAGAGCGGCGGTGGCGACGATCATCATGGGCAGGTCGAGATTGAGAACCTGCAGGTGGAGGGGCAGGGGGCGGAGAAATGCGCTCAAGCCGAGGATGAAGAGGATGTTGGCCAGGTTGGTGCCGGCGATGTTGGCCACTGCCAGGGGGCCGCCGCCCTGCAGCCCGGCGGTGATTCCCACGGCCAGCTCGGGCATGCTGGTGCCGATGGAGATGATGGTAAGGCCGATCAGCAGAGGATTTATCCCCAGCAACGCAGCCAGGCGCGATGCACCTCGCACTATCAGCTCCGCCCCCACGATGAGAACGAGAAGGCCTGCGAAAAATATCATCACCTCGTTCATGGATAGCTGCCTCCCACCTCTCCTGACAGATCTCTGTTAGCAGACTGACTGCTGCTCTCATAGTTCCGGTAGCGGAATGTATTGAGTCTGGAAGGGTAATAAACCTCTTTGCCTGGACCATCATTTTTTTAACCTGGAAAATAAGAATTAGTGCTATGGATCTGGAGACAAAAGCCCTTCTTCTCTCCCAGGGGACGGTTCAGCTCTCCCAGCCTGGTCGCGAGGGCAAGACGTCCACCGCCGGTCCAGGTGCGGGGGAAAGCTCGATCTTCTTTCAGTCCGGCTCGCATATGGTGCGCCTATCGGTAGTGGATAGCTCTGCTCTTCTGCTGGTGATGGATGGGGATGAGGCAACAATCTCGCTGGAGAGCAAGGTAATTGCCAGGGGCAGAGTAGTCGAGCCACTCCTGCACTGTCCTGATCAGGCCTACATCACCATTTCCGAGCGCTGTATCCATGACTGCAAGTTCTGCGCCGTCCCCAGGCTGATGGGAAAGGTGAAGACTCAAGCGAGGGTGATGGAGATGGTGAAAGAGGCTATGGCCACGGGGAGGCTGGAGTCCATCTCTCTGACCAGCGGCACTGAGGTTTCCCCCCAGCATGAGGCGGAGAGGGTGGCGGCTTTAGTTTGTGATCTTAAGCCACTTGGTCTGCCCATTGGAGTCTCTGTCAACCCCTTTCCTGGAGTCAATCGGATTCTTTTGGATGCGGGCGCGGATGAGGTCAAGTACAATCTGGAGACGGTCGATCGCGATATATTCGCCCAGGTCTGCCCGGGATTGTCCTATCAGGAGATAATGGATGCCCTGGAGGAGGCAGTGGAGCTGTTCGGCCCTAACCACGTCTTCTCCAATGTCCTCGTCGGCCTGGGGGAGTCGGACCAGTCCCTCCGCCAGGGAATAGATGAGCTCATTGATATGGGTGTTCTTCCCATCCTGAGGGCGGCATATCCCCATCCCCTGCGCCGGGGGGAGGTGGATATCGTCCGGCCTTCAGCAGAGCGGCTGCTCGGGCTAGCTCGATATCTGAGGATGAAGCTGGATGAAAAAGGTCTGGACGGCAGCCTGGCTCTCACCGGCTGCTACCGGTGCACTGGTTGCGATCTCGCTCCAGGAAGGGATCTATAGCGCTCAGAACTCAATATCCTCATCATCGATCAGACAGGCCGTATCATCATTGCGCCTCATGAATCAGCCAATGAATGCACAACTGGATATAAGCAAATGATGGCAGGATCTATGAATCGAGCATCAATCAGAGATCCGCCCACCACCGAGGCTGGACCACCATTCCGAATACGACTCATTCGATTCAATAAAAAGTTAATATGGCCATGGCAAACCATGCCAATAATAAGCGGGGCGGTAGTAGGTTACGGGATAGACGGTAATTCCGCTTCGATAATAATACGATGGCCAATACCAACTATCAAGGTACGGTCTGGCAACGTATCTGTACCAGGGATCAGAGACCGAATAGTCGATATATCCGTAATGGAAGACTGACGGGCTCCATTTTAAGGCAGCAGGAGCATTGTAGCCAGTAACAACATATCCGCCAGATAACCAGTCACCCACTTCTACTCCACCTGCTACGCCTGATGCGGTAAATGCTAGAATTATACAGGCGAAAACAACTGCGAACATCATCCTCATTTCTTATCCCTCATTCACTCTTCTTTTAGCTGTATTCTCTTCTGCCCAAAATAAATGAGTAACCATTATATGAGGTTCATATGATGGCATGAGGAGATGTCGAGCGGCGACGAGGACCAGAGAGTTGGAGAAGGCGCCGGTGGCGGGAGTACGAAGAGGAGGGCAGAAAAGCCCATTTCCATAAGCCTACTCAAGTGCACCCTCGCCAAGCCCGATCACCGAACAGCTCCTTTGGTCCCACCAGAAGAGCTCATGGACATGATCTCTATCCCAATCCAGTTGTCCATGCCCAGTTGAGCGGACCGCCGTGGCAGATGAAGGTATGGCCGGTCAAATTTACCGGCGTGCTGGAGCTGGACCTCAAGCTGCTCATTTCTTTGCCGGGAGGCGGTCTATAAGCAGGCAGAAAAGGCGGATTCATCCCGCCGCTGGAGAATGCATTGGGAAGGGAGAGGGGTTTGTTATCGGATGCGCTGCCTGGAGTCGAAACCTCTATTGGATATCTATACTGGGAAATGATCCTTCCAGCTGCATCCTCTAAAGTGGCAATATCGCTCATCTCGCTCCAAAAGAGCGCGCTATTGTATAGATCGGAGGAGGAATTTCTGCCCTCTTTGGAGTGAACTCGGGCGGTTGAGCCGGCCTTCAGGGTGAAGTTTGCAGGAAACGCATAGCTTTGATTTTCCCGGTTTTTGAGCGACCAGCCGTCCAGATCCATCAAACCGGTTCCCCGGTTGGCTATCTCAACCCACTGATCGGCACCCTGGTAGTTTACGCTTATGATCTTGACGATATCCCTCCCAACGCCCGCTGGAGCGGCTGCAGCCCCTCCCAGCGAGAGAGCAAAAAGTACCAATAAAATAGCCAATATGATTAAGCATCCACCCGTGCTTTTCATTAACATACCTCATACCTCCACGAACCTTCTCGCCTGCAAACAAGGCCTTGCTTAAAAGAGGCTCATCAGCTCCTCGGCTATTATCCTGTAGCCCGCCTCATTGGGATGGTCCAAGCCCGGCAAGATCAGAGAATCTAGAGGCATACCAGCTTGCACCCGCTTCATCCAGGCGCCGTAGACGTCCACAAAGCCCACATTCATCTCTTTTGCCACCCTCTCCACCGTCTGATAGTAGTCCAATACCCTCCGGTCATAGGGAGGGCTTTCCAGGGGCTGGGAGGATAAGAGCAAGATCTCCGAGTCCGGGCCAGCCCGGATGCGGCGCACCATCTCCACCAGGTTCATCTCGAACTCCTCCAGGCTCAGCCCTAAAACACAGTCGTTGATGCCGAAGTTTATGGTGACCAGATCCGGCTCATAAGATAGCACCGCCCAGTCCAGCCGGCCCAGGCCGTCCTGGCTGGTATCCCCACAGATGCCAGAGTTGATCATCTCTATCTTTGAATCGGGGAACCTCTGACGGAGCGACTCCAGCAAAAAGGAGGGAAAACCTCGCCGCACGGCATAGCCCGCAGTGATGGAGTCACCAAAGCATACGATAGTGGCATTCGCACCGGACTCAAGGTCCCGGCGCGTCTTTTCCACATACTTCCTTAGCTCTTCATTCATCGGTATTCCCTCAGGTCATTCGTCTTTCATGGCAATGCAATAGTCCCAGCTATTGCAGCCTTGCTCTCCCCGCAGCTTTTACCGCCGTTTTCATCTCCTCGACCAATGCCTCCAGCTCATCGATCCTGCCCCTGGCGATCAGGTCCACGCAGGCCGATCCCACTATAGCGGCATCGGCACCCGCCCGGATGACCTCAGCCGCCTGGTCTGGGGTGGAGATGCCGAATCCCACCGCCTTTGGCTTTTTGCCCGGCACCCGGGCGATGAGGTCTCTTGTATCCTGCAAGACCTCGCTTCTCGCCCCGGTGACGCCGGTCCTTGCCACCAGATAGAGAAAGCCGCCCGTCTCTTCAGCGATCAGATCGATCCGTGCAGGGGGCGTGTTGGGTGCTACCAGGTAGATCAGGTCCACGCCGTGCTTGCCGCAGGCCTCCTTCAGGGGCCCGGCCTCCTCCGGGGGCAGGTCGGGAACGATCATGCCGGTGATGCCACAGCGGGCACAGTCCCGGGCAAACCTCTCCAGGCCCCGTGCATAGACCATATTGTAGTAACCCATGAATACCTTGGGGACGGGCACATCAGACTCTTCTGCCACCTGGAAGTATACATCGGTGTTCATCCCCGCGGCGATAGCCCTTTGCGCTGCCGCCTGGATGGTCGGACCGTCTGCTATAGGGTCTGAATGGGGTAGCCCCAGCTCGATGATATCCGCTCCCGCCCTCACCAGCCGGCGCACCAGCTCGGGGGTGGCACCGGGCGACGGGTCTCCTGAGCAGAGATAGACGATCAGCAGGGGCCCTTTCTCGAAGGCCTCAGATATTCTCATAGTCCATCACCGTAGCCAGGTCCTTATCCCCGCGGCCGGAGACATTGATGATCGCAAGATCGCCCAGTGCCTCAGGCTCTGCTAAGGCATAGCCGATGGCATGAGCCGACTCCAGTGCGGGGATGATCCCCTCCAGCCGGGATAGAGCGCGGAATCCCTCTAGAGCGGTCCTGTCGTCCGCCAGCCTGGGTAGGACGCGCCCCTTCTCCGCCAGGAATGCCAGCTCCGGACCCACTCCGGGATAGTCAAGGCCTGCTGCCACTGAGTAGGACTCCAGTATCTGGCCGTATGGGTCCTGGAGGATCCTGGTGAGGGCACCATGCAGTATTCCGTCTGTGCCGTAGCCCAAGGATGCGCCATTGTCTGCCATCTTATCGCTCATCCCCGGGCCTCGACCTCCTGCCTCCACTGCGATCAGCCTCACATCGTCCTTCAGGAATGGAGCGAAGATGCCCATGGCATTGCTCCCTCCACCCACGCAGGCCACAATGCTATCCGGCAGACGACCTTCCGCCTCCAGGATCTGCCCCCGGGCCTCCTGGCCGATCACGCTCTGAAAGTCCCTGACCATTGAGGGGAAGGGATGGGCGCCGGCGGCGGTTCCCAGCAGATAGTGGGTGTGCTCGAAGCTGGAGGCCCAGTCCCTCAAGGCCTCGTTTATGGCGTCCTTCAAGGTCCTGGAGCCGGAGCGGACCGGTATCACCTCTGCTCCCATCAGCTCCATCCGGTAGACGTTCATCTTCTGCCTCTCGATGTCCACCTCTCCCATGTAGACCTGGGTCTCAAAGCCCAGTTTTGCCCCCACGATGGCCGTGGCCACGCCATGCTGGCCGGCACCGGTCTCGGCGATCAGGCGGGTCTTGCCCATCTTCTTAGCCACCAGAGCCTGGCCAAGGGTGTTGTTGAGTTTATGAGCCCCACCGTGCAGCAGGTCCTCCCTCTTCAGATACACCCGGCAGCCCAGCTTCCGGCTGAGGTTGGGGGCGAGATAAAGCGATGTGGGCCGGCCGCCGAAGTCCTTTTGGAGAGCTTTCAGCTCATCTTGAAATTGGGGGCTCTTCTTAAGCCGATCATAGGCACAAGAGAGGTCGGCCAAGGGAGCCACCAGGGTCTCGGGGACGAAGAGGCCGCCATACCTCCCGAACTTGACTGCGAAATTATCGATCATCATACTGCTCAACGAATCACCAGCTAAATGGTTTAATGCACGAATTAATACTATGATGTATAAAAAAGTACATCATAGATCTTATTTAAGCTTTACCTCAGAGCAGATCGGAGGGCAGCTCGCCGGTCAGGCACTCGATCCTCCTCTGGGCACTATCCAGCCGAAGGTTGCACACCCGGACCAGCCTCATGCCTCGTTCATACAGCTCCAGGCTCTTCTCCAGGCTCATCTTCCCCTCCTCCAGCTCCGAGACTATTCTCTCCAGCTCCTCCAGTGCATCCTCCAGCCCCACTTCCTCCATGCTCATCCATCCATCTCCTTCTCGTCGATGCATTCCAAAATCCGGCATCTCAGCGCACCCCGACCCAAGATCAACTCAACCTCCTCTCCTGGGAGGACATCATCCCAGGCCACGACCAGCCCCTTCTCCGAGCGGACCAGGGCATAGCCTCGCTGCAATGTGGCGCGCGGTCCCACCGCTGCCAGCTTGCCGCTGGCTGCATCCAGCCTGGCCCTTCGCGCCTTCAGCACCTCAGCCTGGGCCAGATCCAGCCCATCGCTCAGGTGGTCCAAACGCTGCCTGAGATCTCCGGTTATGGAGTACATCCTCGAAGGGGCGAGGCTGCGCTGGATATACTCCAGACGCTCCTCCTTTCTCTCCAGGCTTGTCCAAAGGGCGCGCATAATCCGGATCCGGCTCTGCTCCAGCCTGATCTTCAGATCCGCCACATCCGGCACTGCAATCTTCGCGGCAGCGGTTGGGGTTGCCGCCCGCATATCGGCCGCGAAGTCGGTGATGGTCACATCCGTCTCATGGCCCACAGCGGAGATCACCGGACTGTCGCATGCGAAGACTGCTCTTGCCACCACCTCCGAGTTGAAGCACCACAGGTCCTCGGCTGAGCCGCCTCCGCGACAGACGATGATCAGGTCCGTCCTGCCCTGCAGGGCGAGTAGTGCAGAGACGATGCTCTCCTCTGCCTTCTCCCCCTGGACCCTGGCCGGAGAGATTATGATCCTTGCCGGATAGGGGCCGATGGTGCGCACCACGTCCCTCAGCGCTGCACCCTGCAGAGAGGTGACAATCCCTATCCTCTCCGGATAGAGGGGAAGAGGGCGCTTCTGCTCCTGGTCGAAGAGCCCCTCCTCCCCCAGCTTCTTTTTCAGGGCCTCGAACTGCAAAAACCGAAAGCCAAGACCGGCATCCCTCTTAATGGCCCTGGCCACCAGCTGCACTCTCCCCTGAGGACGGTAGACCGCCACATCCCCAAACAAGAGGACATTCATGCCATTTCTCAATTCCGTCTCCACCTGGCCAATGTTCCCTTTGAAGAGGACGCAGGAGATCTGGGAATCCCGGTCCTTCAGGGTGAAGTACATATGGCCGGAGCGGTGATGGACGAAGTTGGATACCTCTCCCTGCGCCCAGAGATCATGCAGGCGGGGATCGTTCTCCAGACGCTCTCGAATTCTCTCATTAAGGTTGGTGACAGTGAATATCTGGGTCAATGATCTCCTTTTATAGAGGGGATTATTTAAAAGCATTTCTCAATTTATTAAATTAATCTGGTTATAACGCAAAGAAAGTTTATATGCTAGAATATCCCTGCTGCACACGGGTGTTGTGATGCATATAATGGAAGGCTTTCTTCCCCATCCCTGGTGGGAGATCTGGCTCATTATCTCTCTGCCGGTGGTGGCCTGGGGCGTTTATAAGATGAACAAGATGGTCAAGGAAAACAGGGAGATATTGCCCCTGCTCGCCGTCTCCGGGGCTTTCGTCTTCGTTCTCTCATCTCTGAAGATGCCCTCAGTCACTGGAAGCTGCTCTCACCCCACTGGAACGGGCATGGGAGCGATCCTCTTTGGACCCTGGATAACCGCAGTCCTTTCGGCAATAGTGCTGATCTATCAGGCCCTATTCCTCGCTCATGGCGGCTTGACTACTCTGGGGGCCAACATCTTCTCCATGGGCATCGCCGGTCCCCTGATCGGATATCTTGTCTTCGTTCTTGCCAAGAGGTCTGGGCTGAATATGTACCTCTCCGTCTTCCTGGCGGCCATGCTCGCCGACTGGACCACATATGTGGTGACCTCAATGCAGCTCGCCCTGGCTTTTCCCGCCGCCTCGGGTGGGATTGTGGCCTCCTTCCAGGCTTTCATGGCCATATTCGCCATCACCCAGGTTCCATTAGCCGTGGTGGAGGGAGCGGTGACTGCGCTGATGTTCAAATATCTTGTCCGGCTCAGGGGCGACATCCTGGTGAAGCTCAATGTGGCCAGTGCCTCCGCCATCAAATTGCTCCGGGAGGCTGCTGCATGAAGCTGGAGATAATCGTCTTAGTAGTTGTTGCCCTTTTTACTGCCATCTTCGTCTACCAGAGCACCAGCGGAGAGCACGAGTGGGCAGGAGCGGACGATCAATCTGAGAAGGTCATCGATGAATTGACCGGAGGGGCTTACGAGCCCTGGTCAAGTCCCCTCTGGGAGCCGCCGAGCGGCGAGATCGAGAGCCTTCTCTTCGCCCTCCAGGCGGCCATAGGGAGCCTGGTCATCGGCTATTTCCTGGGATACTACAGGGGTTTGATGAGAAAGAAGGCCGAGCAAAGAGACGGGGACGGGGAAGCAAGATCTGATGCATGATCTTCTGGATGACTGGGCCCAGTGCAATGCCCTGAGAGAGACCAGCGCCCGGCTCAAGCTATTCCTTGGGCTGGGAGCGATCATAATCTGCGTCTCCTCGGTCACGCCATCCGCGCCCTTATTCGTCGCCGCGAGCATGAGCCTCATCATCCTGATCCTGGCTAAAATCCCCATTCGCATCTACTCCCGGCTCCTCCTTCTCCCCCTCTCCTTCGCCCTCCTCAGCTCAACGGTGGTGGCCCTGATGCATGGCTCTGGAGAGATGCTCTATTCCATTCAGCTTTTCGGCCTGGATATAGGGATCAGAGAGGATGGGGCAGCTTTGGCCCTGCTTCTCATCGCCCGGACCTTCGGCGGCATGTGCTCATTGTTCTTCATCGCCCTCACCACCCCCATGATCGAGATATTCGCCGTCCTCAAGTCCCTTTCGATTCCCGAATCGGTGATAGAACTCTCTATGATGATCTACCGATACATATTTGTCTTTCTGGATCAGGCAGCGATGATACACAGCGCCCAGGTGATGCGCCTGGGGAACCTGGGCACCAGGAGTGCCCTCAGCTCCTTCTCCATGCTCGCCAGCGTTCTATTTCTGAGATCCTGGGAGCAGGGAGAGAGGCTGATCGTGGCCATGGACGCCCGCTGCTACGACGGCCAGATCGATCTCATGGAAGAGAGAACAGGAGCGGGAGCATTGGAGATAGCAACCACTGCGGCCTTTTTGGCCTTGGCCCTGGCGATCAGCCTTATGACTGGAGAAGAATGGATTCTAAGGATGGGAGGGTGAGAATGGCCACGATCCTGGAGACCAGGGGGATAGAATATGCATATGTCGACGGCACCCGGGCCCTTAGCAATGTCAGCCTCACAATAGAGGAGGGCAGAAAGATTGCTCTGGTGGGCCCCAATGGCGCGGGAAAGTCCACCCTGATGCTGATGTTCAATGGAATCCTAAGGCCGGATGCAGGCGAGGTTCTATTCCGGAATGAGAGGCTGGATTATGACTCCCGATCATTGCGAAAGGTGAGGCAAAGGGTGGGAATGGTCTTCCAGAACTCCGATGATCAGCTCTTTGCCCCAACCGTCTACCAGGACGTGGCCTTCGGGCCGGTGAACTTGAGGTTCCCTCCGGAGAAGGTGAAAAGGTATGTGGGCTATGCCCTGCAGTATGTCGGCCTATCTGGATACGAGCGCCGCCCTCCCCATCACCTGAGCGGCGGGGAGAAGAAGAGGGCGGCCATTGCGGGAATTCTGGCCATGGAGCCGGAGGTGATGATCCTGGACGAGCCCACCTCTAACCTCGATCCCGCCACATCAGAGGAGATCATGGAGATGCTCGATGAGCTTAACCAGGGGGGGAAGACGTTGATCATCTCCACCCACGATGTGGACCTGGCCTATCGCTGGGCGGATGAGGTGGTGCTGATGAAGGACGGTGGAGTGCTCCGCCGGGGCTCGGCTGAGGAGGTGTTCGGCGATTTGGAGCTGATCCATGATGCCAGGCTGAAGCCCCCAATGGTGGTGGATCTATATCAGGAGCTTGTGAACAGAGGGCTGGCAGAGGGCAAGAAGCCTCCAAAGAGCATTCTTGAGCTATGCGACTCTCTGGAGGGGGGCGAGAGGAGGTGTGCTGTCCAGGGGGCGAAGAGGGGCACGATCTACGTCTGCAATGCCGATGAGCTTCTTTTGGAGAATGCAAATGAGCTGGTACGGAAAGTGGATGCCGATTATACCGGGGCCATGGGGACCAGGGCCAAGCTGATGGCAGAAGAGGCCCAAATCCGGGTGGACTTCACCTATGGGGTGATAGACAAATGCATCCTCAAGGCGCTTGCAGGCAAGAGCTGCCTGGTCTTGACCTCTCAGGGAATGCTGGGCCAGGTTCAAAAGAGGATAGGGGCCTATTCCCAGGAGTCAGGAGCAGAGATCAATTCAGTCGATCTATCCTCAGGCAGCAACGGGCGCTCTTTGCCAGTAGATCGCGATTTTGTCGGGACCAAAAGCCTTAAGTAAAATTAATTTGCATAAAGTAAAGTGTAATGGAATAGCGTATGAAGGAATAGTCTGCTATTCCGTGCGTCCATTCAGCACCAGGGCGGAGCATCCCTGCAAGGCAGACTCCGCCCTGGATCTCCCCAACGTGCCATGTTTCTAATTATATTATACTTATACTTTGCAGTAGGGGCGGTAATAGCTAGAGCGGGTAGGGGAGTGGGGGTTAGTAAAAAAGATGAGTATACCCGCTCAAGCCAAACGAGCCTTTTTATGGTATAAATACTTTCCTAGAAATAATTTAAGACTGTTCCTCACTATGAGCTTTTTGTCTGGCGATCTTGGCGGCATATGCTCCCGCCACAAAGCCCGCATCCACATTTACCACCGTCAGGACGGAGCAGGACTGGAGCATCGAATAGAGGGCAGCCTTCCCCCCTCCTCCGATCCCATATCCGGTGGAGACGGGAAGGCCGATGACAGGAGCGTCCACCAGTCCCGCTACCACCGCGGGAAGGGTGCCCTCTCGACCCGCCGCCACTACAAATGCATCTGCATCCGCCATCCTCTCCAGACACGGAAAGAGGCGGTGGATTCCCGCCACCCCAACATCATACTCGGAGAGCACCTGGCAGCCCATCTCCTCTGCTACCACCCTCGCCTCTTCTGCCACGGGGATGTCCGCAGTTCCTGCCGCCAGGATGGCCACGATGCCCACCTTCGTCGGCCGATCAGCAGAGCGGATGACCACCGTCCTGGCGCGAGGATTGTGCTCAAAGACGCTCTTGGGGGGAAGCTTGGCAGATTTTAATACCACCAGCTGCTCGGAGGATACCCGGGTGATGATCACGCTCCCCGTCTCCTCCAGATGGGCAAGGGATATGGCCAGAAGATCGGACCTGTCCTTTCCCTCGGCGAGAATCGCCTCCGGTATGCCAATGCGATTTGATCGGCAGATATCCAGCTTTGCCACCTCGCCCACAGTGCGATAATCCCTGACCCGAATCTGCTTTAGGGCCTCCTCCAGGGAAATCTCTCCCCGGCGGTAGCTCTCCAGGATCTCTCTGTTGCTCTCCATTTTCTCATTCGGCAATGGAGCCATGAGCATAAAGGGTTTATCCCTCTCCGAGAAGATCTTCATCAGGAGTCAGGAAGATGCTAGTCAATCTCGATCTGCACATTCATTCCCGCTATTCGATGGCCGTATCCGGCGACATGGAGCTGGGGCAGATCGCAAAGGGGGCGGCGCATAAAGGGGTGAAGATCGTGGGCACTGGCGACTGCCTGCACCCTCTGTGGCTCGAATCCATCAAGGAGCTGCCGGAGGACGATGGGCTGAGGAGGCTGGGGGATACTCTCTTTCTCCTGAGCGTGGAGGTGGAGGATTCAAAGAGGGTCCATCATCTTATTCTCCTGCCGGACACTGGCAAAGCGGAGGAGCTGGCTGAGGGATTTTCACCCCATTCGGGCAACCTGCAACAGGACGGCAGGCCGCGGTTGCATATGAGCGGGGCCCAGATCGCCGACCTGGTTTTTGAAGCAGGGGGCCTCATAGGGCCAGCCCATGCCTTCACCCCCTGGACGGGGATGTATGCTTACCATCGGTCCCTATCTGAATGCTACCAGGAGAAGGCGGACCGGATTCGATTCATTGAGCTTGGACTGAGCGCGGACAGCGATTATGCGGACAGGATTGCGGAACTCTCGGACAAGACCTTTCTCTCCAACTCCGATGCCCATTCTCCTCGCACCAATAAGCTTGCCAGAGAGTTCAATCAGATGGAGGTTGAGGGGTGCAGCTATCAGGAGATCGCTTTGGCCATCTGCAGGGAGAAGGGAAGAGGACCGACGCTCAATGCCGGTTTTTTCCCGGGAGAGGGAAAGTATAACCGCACTGCCTGCACCCGCTGCTTTCATCACTTCAGCGCAAAAGAGATGAATGATCTCATGGGACGCTGCTCCCATTGCCAGGGGCAGATCAAGCTGGGGGTGGCTGACCGGATCGATCTATTGGCTGACTGGAATGAGCCCCAGCATCCCTCTCATCGGCCCCCTTATCTACACCTCATTCCTCTGGCAGAGATCATCGCCCTCGCCCTGGGCTACAAGAGCCCGATGACGGTGGGGGTGCAGAGGCTGTACGCGGCCATGACAGAGGATAAGACGGAGATTGAGGTATTGCTGGACGAGCATCTCGGGGAGCTGGAGGCGGCAAAAGTCGAGCCGAAGGTGATCAGGGCCATTGAGGCCTTCCGCAACGGCGGAGTGGAGGTTCTGCCCGGCGGAGGAGGAAAATACGGAGAGATCCGGCTTTTAGCTTCGAAGAAAGTCGAGGGGGAAAGAGAAGCGCAGAGGTCCCTTTTTGATTTTTAAACAAAATACCGAGAGGCATCAAGACTATGCGAGCACACATAAATCTACTTCGGAAGGTCATAATCGTCTCATTGCTCTTATCGGCCTTGATCCTCTCCGCTCATGCCGAGAGGATAACCGCCACCGTAGGAACCAATAACACAGACTGGTCTATAACCCGGCAGAGCGATAGCATCAAATTCGATTACTCGCAATACGTCCAGGGAAGCATATCTCCGGTTGAGTACCGCGGGCGCTCACTTGAGCCCTATCATTCCAGCTACGAGGAGGTGGATGTAAATGATGTTCGCTTGCGTGCCAGGACCTCTGCCCGAAAGGGCGATTACGCCTCAGAAGGGGTGATTCTCCTTCGAGCTGACTCTGCTAATTCCAGCGAATTCGTCCTTTCAATTGAAAACGGCACCTTTATAGGCGAATTCACAGAGGAATGGCCGGCCATTCTCCGATCCAGCAAGTCCTTGAGGTACTCCGGCCTGGGAATCAACAGCAGGGAGTATGCAGGGAACAATCTTGATTATGCCGGATCCAGCCTGCTTTATAATAATGAGCTCTCCAAGGATTCTGGTATCGATATGCTGATCACCAGGATGAATGCCACTGTGCGGGGCATTTCTCTTGCTCCTAATGATACCGTTCTCTCTGCCCAGTTCATGCCCACAAAAGAGATCTATTATAATATTAAAACGTCCTCCACCGGCATTGCCGACTTTAAATACGGCTTTTCCAGCCCCAATGCCGGGTTGAAGAAATCGATCTATCCCATGGCCAGCGAGGGGGAGGAGAGGTACTACGGAGATTACAATATATCCAGGAGCATCCATATGAAGTCGGACTTCCCGCGGTATGGAGAGGAGGATGATTGGATATCATGCTGCTCTGCCGGCGTCTATGAGATCGGTCTTCCTGAGAGGAAGGCCCTCTCATTGCCTTGATCGGCAGGCTACTCCCTATAAATCAGCTTTCACCAGGATACATATGGCAGGATGTCGTAGCTGTCGAGGGGGAGATTGGGATTGTAGTAGGGATCGCCTTTATTTATATATTTTTGCCATCTTTCTATGAAGCGCTTTGTGTCATTGGGGTGAGGATCGAATGATAGCGATCGTCCTCTGGTAGCAGATTCGTAATGGAGCAATTCTGCATAGGGAGTAAATAGGTTTTCATATCCCAACTCCCTCACCCGGAGGCAAAGATCGACGTCTCCAAAGCCAATCTCAAAGCTTTCGTCAAATCCGCCTACCTCATTAAAAATCGATTTTCGAAGCATCATGCAGGCTGCTGTGACTGCACTATAATTTCTGATGGAAACAAAATGGCCCATATATCCAATGTCATTTGAATGTAACCACTTATATATATGCTCTGCCCGTCCACCCCAGCCGACAACCACTCCCACATGCTGTATTTTTCTATCTGGATAAAGCAGCTTGGCCCCCACACAACCGATCTCGTCTCTCTGCGATTGCTCAAGCATCGCTTCCAGCCAATCGGAGTTTAATACTTCCACATCGTTATTCAAAAAGAGCAGATGCTCTCCACGGGCAAATTCAGCGGCATAATTATTCAACTTAGAGTAATTAAATTTCTCATTGAACTTTATAATCCTATATGATTTCCCTAGACCATCCAGATATGCGGCGGTTTCCTCCTCCTGGCTCATGTTATCTACTATTATAATTTCATAATTATCATAAGACGATCTGTTTTGGATGCTTTCAATGCATCTTTTCAAAAGGTCAATGCGATCTTTGGTCGGAATGATGATGCTGATCTTGGGGCGATCGAGGATATCTCTCTTCAGCCTGAAGAAATTAAAGTATTTTGTGCTCCTGACCACTCCCTTGATTCCCTCTCTGTCTGCGAAGTCCTGGAGAGCTCTTCTGCTGGACCCCATCACTCTTTCCTTGAGCAGATGCCCGGTGCTCGATTCGTACTGACGCCATCCGTACAGGATTTTGGGTATGTGCAGGACATTTCTGGTCTGGGAGAGGACCCTTAAAAATAAATCGTAGTCCTGGGATACTTTAAACTCGGCTCTGAATCCACCGATCTTTTTCAAAATGCTCGCCCTTATGACAACAAAATGAACGATATAGCAATGAGACAGCATATAATCAAGAGAGAAATCTGGCCTGAAATAGGCATATACTGGCTTTCCCCGCTCAGAAATAAGGATCTCATCGCTATATATAAAATCGGCGCTGGCATTCCTATTCAGCATCAGAACAACCTCATATAAGGCATTTGGAAGGAGCTGATCATCATGATCCAGAAATCCGATAAATTCCCCGCTGGCCATAGCGAGGGCCTCGTTTGAAGCTCCCGAGACGCCCCTGTTCTCATTCAGATACCTGACCTTGATCCGGGCGTCCTTTTGCTGATAGCAATTTAGAGTCTCTTTTATATGCGGTTGATCTGATCCATCATCCGCAATACAAAGCTCCCAGTTATCATATATCTGATGTAAAACAGAGTCTATTGCACTTCTAAGCCATTCTTCTCTGGTGTTTAATACCGGAACTATTATGCTGATCCTGGGCCGGTACTCAAAGCTCGCACATTGGATGCGCATATCCTCCAGTTCTTTTCCAGACGGCTCTTTGGGCGGATTCTTTTTTTGAGATAATTTTCTGTGCAAATACCGTTGGGATCTTTCCGCAAAGCTTTGCATGCCGTCTTCGGCGATGATATGACTGGACCTTGCGGCCAACTCGTATATGCCCCTTCGCCCTGTGCCCGGTGCGAAAAGCAGGTCGACCAAGTATTCATGGCACCTGGCTATTATTTTTCCCGCTCCTATGTCCTTTAATGCCATCTAACACCTTGTCCTATGAATATGACTATCGGCCTTGATAGGGAACATCCAGTTATTGATATAATCATGAAGCTTGCCAGGTTGCCTGGATTCATCTCGATCATTCTTGGTATTGCTGTGCTCGTGTGGTTGATGCCCAATTCACATTTTTCTATGAATATATACAAAATAAATAGTTGACGCCATTTTCATTCACTCGAATAATAGGCACTTTAATTGCGGCCTCTCTTGACGATGAGTATTAATAACCGTATGACTGCATAATTAATTCAAGTCCTTTAGAGGGTATGGCGATGACCAAAGAACTCCAGGAATTCACAGGCCAAAAATTATGGATTTGCTTTCTCTTGGTGAGCATGCTTGCAGCACCTGCTGGGGGAATCTCAGTGAGCTGCTCCTCTGCAGCTGCTGGGGTGGAGGCCGTTTCCATGGAGAGCTTCGCCCTGGACGGCTCCACATCACTGCATGAGAGCCTGGCCCTTGGCTCGGGGAGCATCTCTATCGATCGCCAGGCAGAGGGGGGAGGAAATAACAGCCTCAAGCAATCTCTTAAAGGATCGGATTATGTGCTGCAAAATAATATAGAGAGCCAGGGGGGATTTTCCGCTTCCACCGCTTCAGCCGCCACCGGCCAGTCGGCTGCCATCCTCCAGAACTCGGCAGGCACAGGCAGCATGATTCTCGAGCAGCGAGCCAGCATGGGAATCAAGGATGCCGGACAGGAGGCGAGTGTGAGCGGCGGCACCCTGAGGAGCGCCCAGAGCCTCTCTGCTGGGGAGCAATTATCAGCCAGCCAGAGCACTGAGATCGCCGGGCAGGAGGGACGGGTGCTCTCCGGAGCCCTGGGTGAAGAGAACGTCCTCCTCGCAGAGGTTGGCTTTTCCGGGATGGGGACCCTTTCCGCCCGCCTGACCTCCAGAGCGGATGAGACTGCTCACTCCGAGGGGTATGCAGCCATTGATGATACTGTTCTATTGAATGACGGCTCCTTTGAGGCGGTCTCAGGGCAGGGCAGCAGCAGGATAATGGGGATGGCAGGGACGAGGCTGACGGAGGGTGCGGGCAAGAGCATAGGAAGCTTTGAGTTGCAGGTGATGAACCTGGATAGAGAGGAGAGGATCCAGGAGGGGGCAGGGCAGGCCGGCGCGGCAGCGGCATCGTCATCATCTGGAGGATCGTACAGCTCATATGCCCTGACCGGGTATCGCTGGAACCAGAGGAATCCTCAGCTGCAGCTCTACCTGAATCCGACCGACACCCCATCCGGCCTGGGCACAGAAGCTACACGAAATGCCATTGCACAGGCTGCCAATACCTGGGATGGTGCCGTGGGCGAGAACCTGTTCGCCGATGGCAGCACGGTGATCGTCGATTACACCAAGGTGGTGGACAATCCCTTCCCGCCCCAGGGCCAGGAGGTCGCCGATGGCTACTCTGTCAGCGGCTGGAAGAGCCTGGGTGGTAGCTATCTGGGCATGCAGCGCTGGTGGAGCAATGGGCAGCTGGTGGATGGATACCGTTCCATTGTGGAAACAGACAGCTGGTACAACCGCGATTTCGCCTGGACGACCGATCTTGCCACCGCTCAGAGCACTGGGCGGATCGATCTGCAGAGCGTTGCCCTGCATGAGCTGGGCCACGGGATAGGAATGGGCGACCTGTATACGTTGCCGGACAACGACCCGCGCCAGAGCGACCTCCAGCAGGTGATGAACCTGTACGATGTTCCGCAAAGAGAGCTGGGGAACGGGGATCGGACGGGAGCGCAGATCCTATATAATGAGCCGATGAATACGAATAAAATAGCCTTACAAGCAAATAATGGCCAATATGTCTGTGCAGAAAACGGCGGTGGCAGCAATCTGGTGGCTAACCGAGATTGGATTCTTGCTTGGGAAACATTTAGACAAATAGATCTGGGCAACAATGAGGTAGCTCTTCAGGCTGCCAATGGCCAATACGTCTGTGCAGAAAACGGCGGTGGCAGCAATCTGGTGGCTAACCGGGATTGGATTCTTGCTTGGGAGACATTTGGGATTGAGGATTTGCAGTAACATTAATTTAAATATATTTCTGTATTAATTCTATCGTGGAACGTCAAATAGCATCCTTTCTCCAGCAGGCTCCAAAGCCGATGCTGTTGCGTGTAGAGAATTGATCTCACTGCAAGGTCTCTTCCAAGAAGCTCAGATTGAGAAGAATCCTCTCCATATTCAAACCACGAGCCTCTAAAACAATCACGTTGCAGTCAATGCTCGCGAGCATTTCTATTAAATCGCCATTTATTGGTTCAAGATGCAGATCCTTCGCCCCATCATTCTCGTGTATATGGACCTCTGCGATGCTTTCCCGGACCACCCTAAGAAAATTCATCGGCTTGAAATATAGTTTTCTTGAGGCAATTTTCAAGTGACCGAGATCCAGGAGCACTCCAACTTCCGGAAAGATCTTCAGAAATCGGACAAACTCCTCCGGCCTGGTCATCATATAAGCATCATTCTTATGCTCCAGATTCTCCAGAGCTATATTCACTCCTTTGCTTCTAGCATGCTTTGATATCTCTTCTACGGATTTAGCGAATTTGCAGAATGCATCCTCATAGGAGACCAGCGTTCTGCCATCGATCTCGAAGTTCGATCCGAGTGTCTCTTTCACTCTAAATCCAGGATGAAATGAATAAAGCCTTGGTTTGAATTGGGCGCACAAATCAATTGCTGTCTTACATAACTCAATGCTCTTCTCTCGAATAGAATCATCCTGAGCAGCCAAATTCATAATGAAGGGAGCTCTGACCGGCGGAAAGTAGTTATGAATGATAAAATTGAGATGAGAATACCTCTTGATGCTGCTTTCCACATCAACTGCATAGTCCAGACCTCCGCTTAATTCCACGTTTTCAATGCCGCAGGCTTCATAGCACTCCAGGATCTCCTGCAGATCTCTACTGCAGCCTAGACATGAAGTTGAAACGAATACCCTTTTCATCATTTAAGAGATTTGTACCACTCGATGGTCCTGGTCAGCCCTTGCTCCAGAGACACTTTGGGCTCCCAGCCCAGAATCTCCCTGGCCCGTTCTATGATTGGCTTTCTGCGTAGAGGATCGTCTTCTGGAAGTGGATGAAAAGTCATCTTTGAGCCGGACTGGGTTAAGCTGAGAATCTTATTTGCCATTTCCAGGACAGAGGTCTCCTGGTCATTGCCAATATTCACCACACATCCTCTGGCCTCATCCATGCGAGCCAGCTTCAGCAATCCTTCGATCTGATCCGTTAGGTAAGTGAAGCTCCTAGTCTGGCTGCCGTCTCCGAAGATGGTTATTGGCTTTCCATTCAAAGCCTGATCGATAAACCTCGGAAGGGCCCGGCCATAAATCCCATCAAACCTCATCCTAGGACCGTATGTATTGAAGATCCTGGCGATCCTAGTATCCATCCCAAATTGGTCCTTATAAGCAGTGACAAAGGCCTCCCCACATCTCTTGGACTCGTCGTAACAGCCGCGAGGACCTATGGCATTGACGTTTCCAAAATAGCTCTCCGGTGTAGGCACCACCTGCGGATTGCCATATGTCTCGCTGGTTGATGCGTATAGCAATCGAGCCTGATTTATCTTTGCACATTCCAGAGAATTCATAAGGCCGATGGTATTGGCCTTGAGTATCTCCAGGGGATAGTGTTCGAACTCAAAGGGAGATGCCCTGCTGGCCATGTGAACTACCAGGTCCAGCTTCCCTTCGACGAAAAAGGGCTCAGTGATGTCATGCTCAATAAAGCTGAAATTATCTAGATGCAGCAGATGATCCACATTCGACTTCAAGCCGCTGGCCAGATTATCGACACAGATGACTTCCGCTTCTTGTGAGACCAAGACATCGCTCATCCAGGATCCCAGAAAACCGGCACCACCTGTGATCAGGACTCTCTGATCCTGGAAAGATATATCCCCTAAACTCTTCTTTATTGCCTGTACTTCTTTTTCAAATTCCCAAACCACGCAGATCCACTCAACTAAGCCATCTTTTCACTGCAATTAAGCGTATTAAGAAATGCTCTTAACTCTTCTGCAAACTCTTCTCTCTCCAGGCATAACTCTATGCTCGACTTCATCCAGCCCAGCTTATCGCCTATATCATAGCGCCTGCACTTTGCAACCAAACCGATGGGCCTATTCAGTTTCCTCAATGCGTCCGTAAGCTGGATTTCGTCGCCGTGGCCAGGTTTGGTATCTTTTAAAAGATCGAAAATATCTGGTGTGAGGACATATCTTCCTATTGCCCCCAGGTTGGAGGGAGCATTTTCAGGTTTTGGCTTTTCTATAATGTCCTTTATGCTGTATATGCCATCCTCAAGCTCATTTCCATCAATTATGCCGTAGTCCTTTATCTTCTTCCTGGCCACCATCTCCACAGCTATAATCGAACTATGATACTTGTTGTAGGAATCTATCATCTGATTGGTACAGCTTTTTTCTCCTTTAAATGGAATTGTTATCGTATCTCCCAGAAGAACTGCAAAAGGCTCATCATCACAGTGCTTCTCCGCATGAAGAATTGCATTTCCTAAGCCTAATTGTTCTTTCTGTCGAATATAATGAATATCGGCCATACTTGAAATCTGCCTATCTTCATCGAACTGCCTGGAATCCTTATTCTGCTTTAGCTTTCTTTCTAATTCGCAGGATATATCAAAATGGTCTTCAATAGCTCTTTTGCCTCGTCCGGTGATTATCAAAATATCTTCTATTCCGGAAGAGATTGCTTCTTCCACGACATATTGTATGACGGGCTTATCGACAACAGGAAGCATCTCTTTGGGTTGAGCTCTTGTTATTGGAAGAAACCTTGTGCCCATTCCCGCCGCAGGTATTATCGCCTTTCTAACCCCCGCCTTTCGCATAATTATATCCTCGAAATTTTTTTCCTTACCAGCATATGCCTTCACTATAATTGCAGGACAGGATTCTCCGTCCTTCGATGATTACTCTGGACTTCATGAGGTCAAACTCTTTCTCCAGAGAACTGAATTCAGGCCATTCAGTCATGACCAGGCAAGCATCCGCTGCATTAAGAGCATCCGCTGCGCTCTGGCAATAATCTATATCAGGTATTATGCTATGCATAGAGTCATTCGCTTTTGGATCGTAAGCTGCAATATGCACCCCTCTTTTGATCAAATCCAAAATAACGTTTATCGATCGTGAATCTCTGATATCATCTGTATTATCTTTAAAAGCAAGGCCCAAGACTGCAACTCTCTTCCCTCTTAATGAGCCGATTCTCTTCTCAAGCAGGTCCACTAGTCTCTTAGGCTGCAGATCGTTTATTTTCATGATTGATTTCAATAATATTGGGTCCTCCCTTAAGCATTCTGCAAGATGGATTAAAGCAGATACATCTTTGGGAAAGCAACTACCGCCAAAGCCTACTCCTGCATTTAGGAAGTGTGGGTTGATTCTATGATCTAAGCCCACTCCATTCATGACCTCATATACATCAATGCTTAGCTTCTTGCAGATATTGCCTATTTCATTGGAAAATGAGATTTTAGTGGCAAGGAAGGCATTAGATGCATACTTTACCATTTCTGCAGCAGTAAGTCCTGTTCTGACTATGGGCGCATTTAGCCCAGAATATGCAGTCTCTACAAGATCACCTGCCTTTCTATCATCACTTCCTATCACAATCCGATCTGGTTTCATAAAATCATGTATTGCACGACCTTCTCGTAGAAACTCTGGATTCATGACAAATCCAATATTTTGCTTTTTTAGGCAACTCTCTTTCAAAACAAGCGGCATCACTACATCTTGCGTTGTACCTGGAGGCACAGTGCTCTTTGTAGCGATAACATGGTATTTCTCTGAGCCTTGAAGAGCATGGCCAATAGATATACTTGCGCTTTTTATCATGGAAAGATCTGCGCTGCCATTTGAAGAAGAGGGCGTTCCAACGCAAATAAAGGTTATATCTGATATTAAAACGCTATTGAAATCTGAGCTAGCCATCAAATTGCAGTTAATATGCTTGGCCAGCATCTCTTCAAGGCCCTCCTCGAATATTGTCGGCCTTCCGGAATTGATGTACGCAACCTTTCCATCATCTATTTCGATTAAATTTACCGAGTGCCCGAGTTCTGCCAGGCAAACTGATGAGACCAAACCGACATAGCCACCACCAATTACAGAAATCCTCATTGGAGCACCAGATACAATGTTCATTGCCGTTAACGCTCACGGTTATTTAAGCTTTGTCTCTGAACCATAGCCGTTGGGTCCAAGGCTTTGGCAGGTGAATGTCTCCCAGCTCCCAATCCAGTCGCGATTTGCGATGAGTTCACGACTTTCATTCAGAACATATGGCATTTCATTGAAAAGGCGCACATCATAACAAGCAGCATTCAGCCCTCACATCTCCGGGTCATTTCGAAGTGGAGGCTGCCTTAAATACCATTGCCTGAGGTCCATATAATCGACGCATTCGAAGTGCTTCTCGTATAAATATGTTGGGCTTTGTATTTAAAAAGAACTGAAAGATGATTGGGAGTTCAAGCAGTTAGGTGGTGACAAGTTTTATAGTAAGATGAGATATCCTCAGGCATGCCCTTTGAGACGATCAAGAACTGTATGAAAAGAAGTGACACAAGCAAACTTGTCCATTCGGCTTACTACCTTCTTTTGGGTCGCGATCCCGATCCAGAGGGATATGCGCACTGGACATCAAGAATTAAATCGGGTATGAACCGCGATGAGTTCATAAGCGCGATTATTCAATCGGACGAATTCAAGAAAAGCGCCCCAGCATGGTCAAATTCGGATCTCTGGAGGAAATGCCAGATCCTTAATGCTGAGATTTGTCTGAATCTGTCGATAGGCAAGTTTTGCGGGCCTGCTGTTGATGATAGTGTGTTTGCAAGTATATTGGAACAGAATGGTGCTTATGAGCCCCATGTGGCCGCTGAGATTACAAGGCTTCTCAAGCCTGGAGAAACGTTCATAGATATAGGTGCTAATTTGGGGTATTTTACGCTCATAGCATCTCAATTGGTGGGTCCAAGTGGGAAAGTATTATCATTTGAGCCAGTCCCCATGTCTTTCGATTACCTCCAAAAAAATGTGAAATTAAATAATTTATACAACGTAAAATTATATAAAAATGGTTTGTGGAATAAAAACACGGTTCTCACTATAACTGATTCCGATAACATTGGGTACAATCATATTGCAGAAAATGGCATTGAAGTCGAATGTATCTATTTAGATTCCCTTCAATTGAGGCCTAACTTGATTAAAATGGATATAGAAGGCGCGGAACCTTATGCGCTGCAAGGAATGATAGAGACATTAGAACGACATCACCCCACGATTGTGATGGAAGTGAATCGGTTCTGTCTGAGAACATTCATCAAGAAGGATGCTATCGATATTTGGGAACCGCTGCACGATCAGGGGTATGAGATGGCGGTCATACCTTCGGGCCAAAAAATTGAGAGCATAGAGCAATTGAATGCCCTATGCCCTGAGCATGGACTTATAGATATAAGAGCAGAGATGGCTTAACCCTTCGCCTCACTGAGCGAGTTTTGAGCAGGCCGTGTGGTGGTAAGCCTTAGCTGCGTGATCATGTCCGATATAACATTAATATAGTTCATTCTGGGGGCAGGACCGGCCCAAAAGGATCTGGTTATTTGCGTATCGTTCCAGTCCCACAATCGATCTGGATTAAGGTCTATATTCGGTTCTCCGTCCCAGCTTCCATTCGGATAATAAAATGCGCCTATGTGGAGTGAACCCCTGATAGTAGACAGGTAGTTAAGTCGTCGATGCGAGATAAAATGCTCAAATTTCGTTTTTGCAGGTCCATAAAGTGACCATAGAATAGCGATAATCGTCTTGTCTCGCTTCTAAAATTGTGCATTTTATATTCCAACAGGCCCTAAGCAACGGTATTTAAAGCAACCTCCAATTCGAACTGATCTGGAGACATGTAATCCAGTGCCGAATGCAGTCTCTTCTTATTGTAAACCTTCTCAATGAAATGCCAAATGTTTTCATAGGCATCTTCAAATGTTCCGTATTCATTAAGATATACCTCCTCGACCTTTAGAGTCTTGATAAAGCTCTCAGCAAACGCATTGTCATAAGGATTTCCTTTTCTGGACATGCTGATCAGAATGTTATGATTTTTAAGGCAGTTTACATAATATTTAGATGCATACTGCACCCCTTGATCTGAGTGATGGATGAGACCAGTTAGGGATTCTGACCACCTATTCCTCAATGCCTTGGCCAATGCATTCATGGCCAGCTGGCTTCCTAAACTCCGGCCCAGATCCCAGCCGATACACTTTCTGCTAGCGAGATCTAGGATCACTGCCAGATAGATATGCTCATGCCGCAGTTGGATGTATGTGATATCCGACGCCCAGACCTGATTCAATCCAGTTACTGTTGTATTCTTCAGAAGGTTGGGATATACTGGCAGTCCATGGCTGGAATCGGTTGTTACTGGCTTGAACAACTTCCTATGGCATAACAGGCTATCCAGATGCATGAGCCTCAGAACCCGCTTGTGGTTAACAGGATAGCCGCGATTCTGGAGTTCTGCCGTTATCCTTCGATAGCCGTAGCCAGGAAATTCCAGAGCGATGTCTTGAATCTCGTCTCTGAGAACCGTATTTTCGGTAGTCTCAGGGACATCTGAATTCTGCTCTATTCGCCATTTGCAGTAGCCGCTGCGACTTACATCCAATGCCTGGCACGATTGAGATATGGACAACTGAAGGCTGCTCGAATGAGCTTCCTGGATAATCATATACCGCCTCTTAGTGTCGGTTTTAATCTCTCTTCCCGGATCTTCTTCTGAGTCATGGCAAATGCTTTTTTTAAAATTTCATTCTCGGCATGAGCCTGACCAAGCAGCCTCTCTCAAGCTCGGCGATCCTGGACTCGTATTTGCACCGGTTGCCATTGCCGCTGAACGCTCTCTCGGGATTCTCGGCCAGTTCATCTCGCCACCGGCAGGGAAGACTGGGATGGATGCCGTTCTCGCGGGCGATCTGAGCAAGGGGTTTGCCGGACTCAAGCTCGGCTACTATTGATATCTTGAATTCCCGGTCGTAGCGCCGTCTGGTCTTTTTCATTTGATTCCCCCCATGAGTTGCCATTGCTTAACTCATTGTCCACTTGGAGGGGTTCACTCCATTCACTTCAAGGGCCTTTTTGTAACAGCTTCTGTGATGTGGTTTTAGCATTAAAAATTTGTACGTGTTTAGCTCCCCCAGAATAGCTCGATAGATGCTGATTTTGGTCAATAAAAGCATGACGAAAAAGAAATTGCGCTGGATTGAAAATCGATATCAATAGCTGAAGTTGCTTGAAATTGACCCTCGGGAACTGGCGGCGCGAGAAATCACGAAATGGGCTTATTGATGCTGGTTGGAGTGAGCTAAACACATACAAAAATTTTATTATTATTTGTGTGAGAGCTTGTAAAGTAGAGTTAAGTTAATGTGCTATGCTTTATTGGAATTGGAAAGACTTATCTATCTAAAGATACTTTAAAACTATTTAATTGTGAGGTGCAAGAAGTCATGCATATATGCGGGTCCAGTTATGCGTTCGCAATCCTTATTGGCGCTATTCTTATGGTATTGATGATGTCCGGGTCTGCGGAAGTCTCCATCTTTAACTGCTCGCAGGATCTTCCCGGTTCGCTTTCAAAAGAGCGCCAATATTTATCCAATAGCACCGAACCAGACAGCGGGAATCTGATTAATAACCAATCGATCGATGCGGCCATGCTCAAGCTGCCCTTAAGCTTTATAGAAAATCGTGGTCAGTCCCCCGAAGATGTGAAGTTCATGGTCCGGATAGAGGGCCCAATGGCGCTCTTCACTCCTTCGGAGGTCGTATTCAGGTTGTCCTGCGGCAATAACTCCTCTGAAGTTAATATGTCTTTTGAGAACTCCAGTCAGGGGGAGATAATAGGGGAAGAGCAGCTCCCTGGCCGGGCCAACTTCTTCCTCGGCAATGACACCTCCCAATGGATCTCTGATATCCCTACCTTTGGGGCAATAAGGTACAAAGAGCTCTATCCAGGGGTGGATCTGGTCTTCAAGGGTACAGAAGGATACCTGAAGCATGAGCTGTCCTTAGAACCCGGTGCAAATTTATCTGGTATAGTTCTGAACTATAGCGGTCAGGATAAACTCAGCCTGGCCGAGGATGGATCCCTGCTGATAGAAACCTCTGCCGGAAACCTGACCGACTCTGTGCCTATATGCTACCAGGAGATCAATGGCAGTAAAGAAATGGTTGAAGGACGGTACCGCCTGGTTGGAGACAATGGAGTTGGATTTGAGATTGAAGAATATGACCGAAGATATCCCCTGGTGATCGATCCGGCATTGGCCACATATCTAGGGGGAAGCGGCGATGATTCCGGCTTAAGCCTGGCAATTGACAGCGGTGGCAATGCCTATGTCGCCGGATATACAGCCTCCACCAACTTCCCGACAAAAAATCCATTGCAGGCATCCAATGCGGGTTCTAGTGATGTTTTTGTTGCCAAGATCAATTCCGCCGAGCCGGCACTATCTTATTCCACCTACCTGGGAGGAGCAGGTTATGATTATGCCAAAGGCATCGCAGTAGACGGAAGCGGCAACGCCTATGTCACCGGGTATACAGCCTCCACCAACTTCCCGACGAAAAATCCATTGCAGGCGTCCAAGTCTGGTTCGAATGATGCTTTTATTGCCAAGATCAATTCCGCCGGATCGGCACTATCCTATTCCACCTACACCGGAGGGAGCAGCGATGATTATGGGGAAGGCATTGCAGTAGACAGCAGCGGCAATGCCTATATTACCGGCTATACAGGCTCTGCCAATTTCCCGACAAAAAATCCCATCCAAGCATCGAAAGCCGGATTATGGGACGTATTTGTATCCAAGATCAATTCAGCCGGATCGGCGCTGGTCTATTCCACATACCTCGGAGGAAGCAGCTCTGAATATGGCCTTGGCATCGCCATAGACGGCAGCGGCAATGCCTATATCACCGGGCCTACATATTCAACCAACTTCTCGACAATGAATCCATTGCAGGCCTCTAACGGCGGCGAGATGGACGCATTTGTATCCAAGATCAATTCCGCCGGATCGGCATTGACTTATTCCACCTACCTTGGTGGAGGCTCCAATGACTTTGCTGAAGGCATAGCTGTGGATAGCAATGGCAACTCCTATGTCACCGGGTATACCATCTCAAATGACTTCCCAACTCAAAATCCGATACAAGCATTTAAGAACGGCTCTTTTGACGCCTTTATCACCAAGATCAATTCCGCCGGATCAGGATTGGCCTATTCCACCTACCTTGGAGGCAGCGGCGATTGTTTTGCTCATGGCATCGCTGTGGACGACATAGGCAACGCTATTGTCACTGGCGATACCTCTTCTGCCGACTTCCCAACAAGGAATCCGGTGCAGTCATCGAATAGTGGCTCCCATGATGTTTTCGTCACATTGATAGATGCTACAGGATCGGCTTTGTCCTTTTCCACTTACCTTGGAGGAGTCTGCCATGATTATGCCAAAGGAATCGCCATAGACGACTCTAATAATGCATATCTCACCGGATATACAGAATCAGACAACTTCCCAAGCCAAAACCCATTGCAAGCTGCCAATGCCGGATATAAAGATGCCTTTGTAGCAGTTATAAGCTGCTCAGATCCCATCCCCATAGGTCTACCCACGGTGACCAATGGCATTGGCGCAACATTAGTGAGAACGAAATCCGCAAGATTGAACGGAGAGATAACAGATACAGGAGGGCAGAATCCCTCAGTAACCATATATTGGGGAACCTCTGACGGGGGCACTAATATCGATCTATGGACTCAGCAGTTAAGCTTGGGCAATCTTGGCAAGCAGACATTTAGTAGAGATATTAGTGGATTGAATCCTGGAACAATATATTATTACAGATGCTATGCATCGAACTCTGAAGGAGCAAGCTGGGCTAGCCCTACTGAAACGTTTACCACAGACTCAACGGCTTCTATATTAATCTCTCTCCAAGCAGCAAATGGCCAATACGTCTGTGCGGAAGGCGGTGGTGGTCGTGAAGTAGTTGCCAACCGTGATGCTATAGCTGAATGGGAGACTTTTGGGCTCATCGATCGAGGCAACGGATATTATGCTCTCCAAGCCGACAATGGCCAGTATTTATGCGCCGAGGGTGGCGGAGGTGGAGCAGTTGTAGCTAACCGCAATGCTATAGGCGCATGGGAGACGTTCAAGCTAATCCCACGCTAGAATAACGCAAAAATGAACCATTCCTTCATCGAGGATTCGGACGAACGATGTGGGGATCCATATCCCCCTATCTCTTTCGCAACTGAGTAGTCCCTGAACTGAAATCATGCATAAGACGAACTAAAGAGGAGTTAAAAACATGAGAGATATATTGACCTTTGTGTTTGCTATAAGCCTCATGGTACTCTCAATGCCAGCTTTAGCTGAAAATGTTGAGCAGAGTATCGAGGCCCTGAAAGACGAAAATAGCATAACCCGTGCAGATGCAGCAATGACTCTTGGCGAGCTAAATGATGCTAGTGCTGTTGAGCCTCTAATCCAGGCCCTTAAGGATGACAACAACTCAGTTCGATCAGAATCGGCTAAAGCTCTTGGATGGATCAAAGATAAACGCGCAGTAAATCCATTAATCCAAGCTTTGAATGATCAAAATTGGGATGTTCGAAGTTCAGCGGCATTAGCTCTTGGGGAGATTAACGATTCAGATGCAGTGGATCCGTTGATTCGATCTCTCACTGATGATAACAGCTCCGTTCGAGCCAGAGCTGCTGGGGCTCTCGGAAAAATCGGGAGTGAAAAAGCAGTCGATCCATTGATCCAAACTCTAAAGGATGAAAATCCACAAGTCAGATATCAGGCTGCTGAAGCGCTAGGAAATCTCAAAGATAGCCGGGCTGTAGATCCGCTCATACAGGCACTGAAGGATGAAGATAACAGCGTTAGATATTGGT
>WOYM01000050.1 GCA_011620785.1 Methanothrix sp.
GGGGAGGAGTAGTTGACTAATCCCAGCCGTACGAGATCCACATTCCGGTATGATTTAGCATGATGGCATGCCTGCTCTTCTATTATGTGAATCATTCTCGCGAAGCAAGAGGGGCAGGGAAGCTTTTGGGGCTCAGCTCGGCCCGGTCAAGGTGCAACCCGGCCCGTGGCGCGAATTTGAAGGCCAGGATGCGTGCGCGACGGGCATCCGAAAGAGAAAGAAATGAAACAATTCTCGCGGCATGAAAAGCGGAACGGCCCAGGGGACGAATGTGTTAGCAGATCGTTAGGAGAGCAACTGGTTCGCACGCTTCGTCCGCTGCAATATCTTTTTATCTTTCCATAACATTGCGAATATATTGATTGGCGCTGTAAATTCAGGTTATCGGTAAAAATTGGAGGACGCATATGAAACGCATAATATATGGAACAGTATTAATAATAATCTTAATAGAGATGGCTTTTGCATCGGGATATGGGAATGACTCCCCCGGGAGAATAAGTGATATCGCCCCAATAGATAATGTCTCTCCTGCAAGCAATGCAGCCAGCAAATCGATATATGCGATCGAGATAGTCAAGATCGTTCCTTCTGATAACGACGAATATCTGGTATTGCAGAATAAAGGGATGGAGGATAGCGTCCTGGAGCGCTGGTTCATTTCTGTGGACGAGAAAATCCTTCTGTCGCTTCCACGGATCTATTTGGGGCCAAATTCAGAGGTCGAACTGCATATCGGGAACGGAAACAACAGTACCGCCACTAAGATCTACATAGGTTATCCTAGCCCAATCTTAGATGATGCCGGAAATGTGAGCTTAATTGACGAATCGGGGAGGACTATGGTAGAAAAGAAATATCCGTAGGAGATTATTCAGGCTCAAAGCTCTGGGATCGGGCCATGGCTCAAGGTCGCTTTTGACCTTAGGGATCTATTCGCAGCCGCAGTATCGGAAGTGCCAGTTATTGGCCCATACCAGGTCCTTGGGAGTGCCCACATCGATATGCACTCCGTCTATTTTTTTATATATGACATTTTTTTCCGACTCTATAAGCACTTTGATCGAGTCACTGAGCTGGTATTCCCCTTTATATCCCGGTTTTGTCCTCCTTATAGCATCAAAAAGGTCAGGCTCAAAGACATAGATGCCAATTGATCCAAGCGAGCTGGGGGCCTTTTCTGGCATTGGCTTCTCGATTATATCCTTTATCCTGTCACCCTCCACAGTTATGATCCCGTGCCTGGTCACATCCTCTACATCAGCCACCCCAAGAGTAGCATCTGCCTTCTCGGCAATATGGTATGAGATCAAGTCTCCAAGGAACGACTTGGGATGAAAGAAGTTGTCGCCAAGAACCACTGCAAAGCTGCCGTCTATGACGTGCTCCCCGGATAACACCGCATTGGCCAGACCAAGTGGCTCATCCTGGACTACATAGGTGAGATTCACTCCGAACCGCCTTCCTGAGCCCAGGTAATCTGAGATGCCATGCTTATGGGGGCTGACAACAACCACGATCTCCTCGATCCCCGCCAGCTGCATGGCCTCGACCACATGCTCTATCACTGCTTTCTCCCCCACGGGCAAGAGCTCTTTCGGTATAGCATGGGTGAAGGGGCCGAGCCTGGTCCCCATTCCAGCGGCCGGTATCAGCCCTTGTGCTACCAGCATATTCCCTCTTTATCCTGGCAGGACAGAATCCTTCTTCCCTCGATGATCACCCTGTTTTTCATCAGATCAAACTCCTCATCCAGAAGGCTGAACTCCGGCCACTCGGTCATAACAATGCATGCATCTGCATCTTTTAAGGCATCTGTAACCCTTGAGCAGTACTCGATATCAGGGATCAGTTTTTTCATGTTATCATTTGCCTGGGGATCGTAGGCAGCGATCCTTGCCCCCATTTCTTCAAGCTCCAATATGACGGGGATCGATCGGGATTGTCGAACATCATCGGTGTCATTCTTGAAGGCCAGGCCGAGGACTGCGATCCTCTTGCCCTCAAGGCTGCCGATCTTCTCTTCCAGCAGTTCCAGCATCCGCACGGGCTGCCTTTCATTGACCTTCAGGACGGATCTGAGAATCAAAGGCTCTTCGCCCAGAGATTGGGCCAGAGCTATGAGGGCGGAGAGGTCCTTGGGAAAGCAGCTTCCCCCAAAGCCGGCGCCGGCGTCGAGGAAATGGGGGGATATCCTGTGGTCCATGCCCACTCCTTTCATCACCTCATAAACGTCGATGTCCAGCCTTTTACATAGATTCCCTATCTCATTGGCAAAGGATATTTTGGTGGCCAGAAAGGCGTTGGAGGCGTACTTTATCATCTCTGCAGATTTGATTCCTGTGCGGATGATTGGCACCTCAATTCCTCGATATGCGGATTCCGCCCGGTCTCCCGCTCTACTGTCATTGCTGCCTATGACTATCCGGTCGGGATGCATGAAATCCTCTACTGCCCGTCCCTCTCTGAGAAACTCCGGGTTCATGCAAAAGCCGATTTCATCCCCCGCCCGGTGGGAGTGTTCCAGGACAGTGGGAACTACAAGGCCCTCGGTGGTGCCGGGGGGGACGGTGCTCTTCACGACCACCACGTGATATGAGTCCTTATCCCTCAGAGACCGGCCCAGAGACTGGCAGGCGGACTGGACTATGGAGAGGTCCGGGCTGCCATTGTCGCCCTCGGGCGTGCCCACGCAGATGAAGGAGATATCGGTGTCTGGAATGGCATCATAAGCTGTGGACACATGAAGGCTCTTTTCCAGGTGCTTTGATAGGAGCACTCCCAGGCCCTTTTCGTATATCTGCGGACTGCCCCGGCTGATTGAACTGGCCCGATCAATATCGATCTCTATCAGGCCGACTGTGTGGCCCATCTGGGCAAAGCAGACTGCAGAGACGAGGCCCACATAGCCGCCGCCGATCACGGAGATCTTCATTGCAGGAGAACATCCTTATTGCAGTATTTTAACCTTCTCTGGCTGTGGCGAGTGGATTGCTTTTGCATGAAACTGCGGTTCTCTCTATATGAAACGCATCCCTAATCGTGGCGTCATCTCTTGTTTTAGGCATAGGATAGGTTTAACTCTCAGGGCAGCATCCACATGAGGATAAAGAAGTTCTTTGCCGCATTGACATACTTTCTCCCGCTCAATCGATATAAGTATCCGTCCTATGTGTCTGCATGATTATCAGCAATGGGTCCCACCTGGTTCCCAATAGGCCTGCTCAGCAGATGCTGGCTGAACGGCGAGATGCTTGCCGATGATTCTTAAAAAATTAATTTTAGAATTACCAGGTATTGCCGTTTATTCAGTGTGTTAAACTTTAGTGGAAAGGCTTATCTAACTAAAGATACTTTAAAACTATTTAATATCGAGAGGTGCAAGAAGTCATGCATTTATGCAGGTCCAATTATGCGTTAACAATCCTTTTTGGCGCAATTCTTATGGTATCGATGATGTCTGGGTCGGCAGAAGTTCTAATCATCAACTCCTCGCCAGATCATTCAGATTTGCTATCTGGTGGGAATTGCAGCATATCCACTAGCACTGAACTTGATAGCAGCCCCCATAACCGTAACCAATCGATCGACTCGGCCATGCTCAAGCTGCCCTTGAGCTTTATAGAAAATAAGGGTCAGTCCCCCGAAGATGTTAGGTTCATGGTCCGGATAAAGGGCCCAACGGTGTTCTTCACCCCTTCAGAGGTCGTATTCAGTTTGTTCCGGGGCAACAACTCCTCTGCCGTCCATATGGCCTTTGAGAACTCCAGCCCAGGACAGATAATAGGGGAAGAGCAGCTCCCTGGCCGGGCCAACTTCTTCATCGGCAATGACTCCACCCAATGGATTTCCGATATCCCCACCTTTGGGTCAATAAGGTACAAAGAGATCTATCCAGGAGTGGATCTGGTCTTCAAGGGTACGGAAGGATACCTGAAGCATGAGCTGGCCTTGAATCCCGGTGCAGATTTGTCTGGGATAATTCTGACCTATAGCGGCCAGGATAACCTCAGCCTGGCAGAGGATGGATCTCTGCTGATAAGAACCTCTGCGGGCAACCTGACCGATTCTGTGCCTGTATGCTACCAGGAGATCAATGGTAGCAGGGAGATGGTTGAAGGACGGTACCGCCTGGTTGGAGACAATGGAGTTGGATTTGAGATCGTAGATTACGATCGAAGATATCGCCTGGTGATAGACCCGGCATTGGCCTACTCCACATATCTAGGGGGAAGCAGCGATGATTCTGGCTTAAGCCTGGCACTTGATAGCAGTGGCAATGCATATGTCACAGGGTATACTGCTTCCACCAACTACCCGACAAAAGATCCATTGCAGGCATCCAATGCTGGTTCGAATGATGTTTTTGTTGCCAAGATCAATTCAGCTGGATCGGCACTGTCTTATTCTACCTACCTGGGAGGAGGAGGCTATGATTATGCCAAAGGCATCGCAGTAGATAGCAGCGGCAACGCCTATGTCACCGGGTATACTGCCTCCACCAACTTCCCAACAAAAAATCCATTGCAGGCATCCAATGCTGGTTCGAATGATGCTTTTATTGCCAAGATCAATTCCGCCGGGTCGGCACTATCTTATTCCACCTACCTCGGAGGGAGCGGCGAGGATAATGGAGAACGCATAGCTGTAGACGGAAGCGGCAATGCATATGTCACCGGATATACAGGCTCCACCAGCTTCCCGACAAAAAATCCCATCCAAGCATCCAAAGCAGGGTTGTGGGACGCATTTGTATCCAAGATCAATTCTGCCGGATCAGCGCTGGTCTATTCCACATACCTCGGAGGGGGCAGCTCTGAATATGGCCTTGGCATCGCCTTAGACGGAAGCAGCAATGCCTATATCACCGGGCCTACATATTCAACCAACTTCCCGACAACAAATCCATTGCAGGCATCGAATGGTGGCGAGATGGACGCATTTGTATCCAAGATCAATTCCGCCGGATCGGCATTGACTTATTCCACCTACCTTGGTGGAAGCTTCAATGACTTTGCTGAAGGCATCGCTGTGGATAGTAGAGGCAACGCCTATGTAACAGGTTATACCATCTCAAATGACTTCCCAACCCAAAATCCGATACAAGCATTGAAGGATGGTTCTTTTGACGCCTTTGTCACCAAGATCAATTCAGCTGGATCAGGATTAGCCTATTCCACCTACCTTGGAGGCAGTGGCGATTGTTTTGCTCACGGCATCGCTGTGGACGGCTGGGGCAACGCTATTGTTACTGGTGATACCTCTTCCGCCGACTTCCCAACAAGGAATCCATTGCAGGCATCGAATGGTGGCTCGCATGATATTTTCGTCACCATGATAAATGCTGCTGGATCGGCTTTGTCCTTTTCCACTTACCTTGGAGGAGTCAACTATGATTATGCCAAAGGAATCGCCATAGATGATTTTGGTAAAACCTATCTCACGGGTTATACAGAATCAAACAATTTCCCAACCCAAAATCCATTGCAGCCAGCCAATGCCGGATACAAAGACGCTTTTGTGGCAGCTATAGACTTCTCCGACCTCCCCAACAATCCTCCAAATACGCCTTCTGTTCCTCTGGGTGAGAATAGCGGTTTTGCCGAGGTTGACTACACCTATTTCACTTCTGCATCTGATCCGGATGGAGATCAAGTGAAGTACACCTTCGATTGGGGAGACGGAAGCACCGCTTCCACAGATTTTGTCGATTCAGGGGCAACTGCAAGCATGTCTCATAGCTGGACCAATGCAGGTGTCTATCAGATAAAGGCCATGGCCACGGACAGCAGAGGCGCCACTTCGGGATGGTCTGAAGCTGCAGCAGTTCAGATTATCGAGCGAGAAGAATGGATCCTTTACTATCCTGACTTCACAGACACCGCATATCCCGATAGCTGGAGATCCTGGCTGATGCTTCAGAATCCTTCAGACAAAGCAGCAACCATACAATTAGAGCTGCGCGACAGGACGGGAGGATTGCGATATTCGGGCAGCCTGACCATCCCTGCAAACGGGGTGGCTGCCATTAGACCACGAGATCTGGCAGGCATAGACTTTGCTGGATCTGCAGTAGTGACATCGGATCGGCCCATCGCTGGCACCTGCGAGATCAACAGGAACAGCAACACGATGTGCATGAGCTATAAAGCCATAGATCATGGCTCCAATCAGCTATTCTATCCTGACTTCACGGATACTGCCAATCCTAATGGTTGGAGATCGCTGTTTGTTCTGCAAAATCCTGATGGATTCCCGTCAAATCTGAATATTGAGATTCGATCGCGTGCAGGAGATCTATTGTATCAGGGGGCGGCAACGATCCCTGCCAATGGGGTCATCACCATACGGCCAATGAATTTAGCTGGATTTGACACCGCAGGTTCGGCATCTATTGTATCTGACCGGCCCATCATGGGCACTTGCCAGATCAACAGAAACAACAACGAGATGTGTATGATATACAAAGCAACCGAGTGGCGCCATCTTTTTTTGTGAGTTTCTCAATGGATTATGCCATCCAATTTTTTGTATGTGTTTAGCTCACTCCAACCAGCATCAATAAGCCCATTTCGTGAT
>WOYM01000015.1:0-4274 GCA_011620785.1 Methanothrix sp.
ATGGACCCCTAAATAGATATAGTTTTTGGTCCAGGGTTCAGTAGCAGCAGGTACGACATTCATCCCCTCCCCTAAAGGAGAGGGGTCTTTTGCCTGCTTTTCTATAACCAATTCCATTGGCCAATTCCGCCGGCAATTTTGTCTACTCGCTCATTCTGATCGCTCTTGCGGCTTGCCAAATTGTCAAAAATCGTCCCACCCGGCTCACAATATTTATAAATAACTACTGTGATAACATTTTTGTGAATGGGGGAAGGGGAGATTATGTCGGCAGTGATCATCTCGGATACGCACTTTGGCCTAGATTCATCCACACTCAGCGATCCTTCTAAGGTCGATCGGTTGATGAAGGAGATATCGGTGTATGGGGGAGGATGCGACCAGGTCATCTTATTGGGAGATATATTCGATTTCTGGAGGGTGCGGCCCGAGAATGCCCTGCGAGAGTCCGTTCCCCTTTTAAAGAGGTTGGGCGAGGAGGATCTTAAGATCCACTATGTGGTGGGAAATCACGATCATCATTTGGTAGTGCAAAAGCAAGAATCAGACTTCATGGAGAGGACTGCGCGTGGCGACCTTTTTCCCGTATACTCACCCTCTTTGCGCTGGCGCCAGACCATAAACGGCCTGAACATCGATATGTTCTACCCTACCTACCGCATCCGCTGCTGCCACCGGACGGTGCTATTCACTCACGGCCACCACCTTGCCGGCATTCATATCTTCACCATGCAGATGATGGAGAGGATTCGCCGACTTTACGGAGAGGATCTCCTTCCCGCGGACCTGGAGATGATGATGGCCTATGCTTATGAGAGCATCTACCGCTCCTCATACATCGGCGAGATGGTCTCCTTTGAGGAGAGGATCTGGAAGGCATCCAGCCTTTTGAAGAGGATCACCACCGGGGTCTTTCATGATCACCATCTCGCCTCGGTGGAGGCGCAGTATGAGGCCATAGAGGGATTCATTCGCGACAGGAATCTGGGTGAGATCGACTGCTTCATCTATGGGGATACCCACCGGGCGGGGATCTTCCAGAGGATGGGGGGTCCATTGGCGGTGAATGCGGGAAGCTTCACCCGGGTGCCAGGAAAAGGCTCTCGCATTGAGACTCCAGACACTTACATCATTCTCGATGAAGATGGACTGGCTTTGAGGCAGCTGGGAAAGGCCGAGCCCCTATTTCTATGCGAGCTTCTCTGAATTATGGAGAAGATTATTATAATCGTGGCCTGCCTTTCATAATCGATGAATCTCATGGATGCCCTGAAAAGCAGAAGGTCGATCCGAAGGTATCAGTCCCGTCCCATCCCCAAAGATCTGGCCGAATCCCTGATAGTCTCACTGGGCCGGCCAGAGGAGAGCCCGGCCCGGCCGGAGCACCCGAGGCGTGTTGGGGAGGTCAGTTGGATAGACTAGCTGCCGGGCTGCGCAGCATTGCAGAGGCGGTCCTCATGGGGGAGATCGGGGATGAGGCAGCTCTTGAGGCGGCCAAGAAGAGGCTCTCTGCTCAGCTGGGCCTGGCCTCCTTGCCCAGCAATGCCGATATCCTGGGCCAGGCAAGGGCTGGGGAACGAGAGGCTTTGAAGATGCTGATCAGAAAGCCGACTCGAACCCTCTCCGGGGTGGCGGTCATCGCTGCCATGACCTCTCCTGCTCGCTGCCCTCATGGGACCTGCGTCCCCTGCCCGGGGGGAATCTTAAACCTCTCACCCCAAAGCTACACTGGCAAGGAGCCGGCGGCACTTCGAGCCTGTCAGCACCGCTTCGATCCCTATGACCAGGTAACGGCAAGGCTAGCCCAGCTGGATGAGATCGGCCACCCTCTGGACAAGTCGGAGCTGATCATCATGGGGGGGACGATGACCTCCCGTCCCCTGGGATATCAGAACTGGTTTGTCAAACGCTGTCTCCAGGCCATGAACGACTTTCCCGATGGACGGGAGAGCTCTGGCTGGCAGCCTTTCGAGTCGGTGGCCAGGGCGAATGAGTCAGCTCTGGTCAGAAACATCGGTACCACCTTTGAGACCAGGCCGGACTGGTGCCGCCACCGGGATATAGAAGGGATGCTGCGGCTGGGGGCGACCAAGGTGGAGCTGGGGGTGCAGAGCCTGGATGAGGACCTGCTGGCGAGGATGAAACGGGGGCATACGGTCGAGGATGCTGCCCAGGCCAGTGCCAACCTGCGAGAGGCAGGGCTGAAGGTGGGATTCCACATGATGCCCGGCCTTCCCGGCTCCAGCCCGGATCTGGATTTAGCGATATTCAGGGAGCTCTTCTCCGATAGCCGCTTTCGCCCGGACTACCTCAAGATTTATCCCACACTGGTCATCGAGGGTACGGAGCTATACCGTCAGTACCTGCGGGGTGAGTACACTCCCCTGGGGGATGATGATGCTGCAGAGCTTGTATCACGAATCAAGGAGATCCTTCCCCGATATGTCCGCCTGCAGCGGGTTCAGAGGGATATACCATCCCCTCTGATCGTGGCTGGTGTGAAGAAGTCCAATCTTCGACAGCTGGCCCGGCAGAGGCTGGAGGATAGGGGCAGCAGCTGCCGCTGCATCCGCTGCCGGGAGGCGGGATTGAGACGGGTGGTCCGGGCGGAGCCCAGGCTGGTGCATGAATCCTATATCGCCTCCGGAGCGAGAGAGCACTTCCTCTCCTTTGAGAGCGAGGATGATGTCCTGGTGGGATTTTTGCGCCTGCGCCTGAGCTCCTCCGCCCGGGTTCGAGAGCTGCATATCTACGGCCCCATGATTCCTATCGGCAGCAGGAAGGAGGGATGGCAGCATCGAGGCTATGGAGCCCGGCTGATGGAAGCGGCGGAAGGGCTGGCCCTGGAGGCGGGGTATCCCCTGATAGAGGTCACCAGCGGCATAGGGGCGAGGGGCTACTATCGCCGGCTGGGGTACGATCTGCGCCCGCCTTATATGGCAAAGAGGCTCAGATAGAATGCAGCCGAGGCTGGATTGGACCTTTTGCATTGCCGAGCCGGATTCACCACAACCTTTAAATTCAGTGCCCTGAAGATCATTTGCGATCTGAGGAATTAAATTATGCGTTGGCAAGGCAAGATGGGAAGGAAGTTCACGGGCGGAAAGCTGATTTTAGCCCGGGGCAAGAGGAAGTTCGAGATTGGAAGAGAGCAGAGCGATACCACTATCGGCGAGGTGAGGATCAAGAAGGTCCAGGTCCGGGGCGGAAGGGAGAAGGTTAGGATGCTGCGGGGCAATATGGTTGCAGTCGCCGATCCCGTAACCGGCATGAGCAAGATGGTCAAGATCGAGACGGCAAAAGAGAATCGGGCAAATCTGCACTACATGAGAAGGAACATTCTCACCAAAGGCGCTGTCATCAGGACGGAGATCGGGGATGCCAGGATAACCAACCGGCCAGGCCAAGATGGCATCATCAATGCCGTACTGCTCCCATCTGAGTAGGATTCATTTTTGTTTTGATGTTCATCGTGTTTCGCTGCAGCTGTGGACGGCATCTGTACTCTCCGGATGATGCCAAGACCAGAACCTGCCCCTGTGGAAAGAGGACGGCCTTGAGCAGGGTGAGGATTCTGGCCACAGCCCCCGATGCCCGCGCTGCGGGCGAGATTGTGAGAAAGCTGCAGCTGGGCGAGTCCGGCCTGACCGGTTTCAGAAAGATAAGCTATGGTTTATGACCATTCTCATCGGTTGCAGCGGTTGGTCTTATGGCTAGAGGATTTCGAGTATTCATTGAAGATGCCCCAGCTGGTGACCCACGAGCATATGGTCAGGAAAAAGACCGAAGACGCTCTGCGGGAGGCGGCGGCCTTCGAGAGGGGCTGCATTCAGCCCCTGCACCGGGCAGGGCTGCTGGGATCGGTTCTCTTGCAGCTCTCCCCATATTTCCCCAAAAATGCCGCCAATTTGAAGACGTTGATATCAGTTCTCGATTCTCTATCCTTCCTTGATTACGACTATGCAGTGGAGTTCCGCCACCGCTCCTGGCTTGATGGAGAAGGGGAATTGATCGATCCTGAGGCGATGGCGATCCTAAAGGAGCGCAATATATCCACCGTCCTGATCGACGGTCCCGGGCTTCATATTCGCCAGGGAAAGAGCGCAAGCCATGCTGAACCGCTATGACTATCTTTATCCCATCGAGCAGCTCGGATCCTGGATTCCAAGGATTAAAGAGGCGGAGATAAGTGAGCAAATGGTCCGGATCTACTTCAATACGAGCCCAAAAGGATCCGGCTGCAGGATCAGTTCACCCTGGGTTGCTTTTAAGAG
>WOYM01000015.1:4374-6404 GCA_011620785.1 Methanothrix sp.
GAGAGGCTCGCGCGTCTTTCCAGCCGATTCCATGTGATCGGAGATATCGCTATCCTCTATCTTGACCCTGAGCTGGACGGCTACAAGTATCTGATAGCCTCAGCCCTCTTGGATCAGTGCAGGAATGTTCATACGGTCTTCAATAAGATCACCCCCTGGAGGGGGAGAGGAGAACCTCCCGCCTGGAGCTTCTGGCAGGCGAGGGTCTTTTTCAACAGCCGTCTGGGCTATGAGAGAATGAGGGTGGCAGGCCAGGTAAAGGCAGGGGAAGAGGTGCTGGTTTTATTTGCCGGGGTGGGATCATCCATTTCTATACCTTCAAATTTGACATGCAGAAGATCTGAGCTGATCTGTGAAGAAACGATATAAAGAAGTAAAATAGGGAGCGAGGGGCAGAGCAGGCAGGGTCCCACCCTCCAGCTCATTCAGGGGCAGGGCAGGGTGAGAATGGACATATTTCCCACCACGGTTTCCGATCTGATCTGGGCATAGCCCATGTAGGTTCCTCCCATCATCATGGTGGGCACAGTGCGGGCGTTCTTCTGCACCCGCTGGCCTATCCTGGCCGATCCCTGGATCTCTGAGCTGATCTCATAAACGGAGATCTTGTCATCCTGATAGGTCTTGGTGTCCTTGATCAGGTCTTTCTCTATCCGGTAGGTCTCAGAGAATACCGAGCCCACCTCATAGTTCTTGGCGCAGAGGGCATTTCTCAGGTCGCTTTGATTGAGGGGAGGATGGTAGGGCTTGTAGTTGAATTCCACTGAGGTGACCAGGGAGGTCTCGTCCGTTTCAGAGTCACTGTAAGCGACGGAGTCGAGGGTCCTGGTGACCATTCCGCTGCCGCTCGAGCCGAGAACCACCTTCTGTCCAGCAAAGCCAGGCTGGGTCTGAAGGATGCGGGACTCCTCCATATAGCCGTTGACGAATACCCAGGAGTGCTCAGTTGTGTTCTGGGCGAATGAATCTGCTGAACCGGTCGCCTGCCCGGCAGCGGACAGGGCGGCAATACAGGCCATGGATAGGACTAAAAGCATCGACTTCATCTACGCGCCTCATCAACTTCCAGGTATCGAATGGAGCGGGGAAATATAAATGTGATCCCGCTGTCGTTCAGAAATCAGCCAGGGCAGGGCCGAAGGAGTAATAGGCATCGGCAGGGACTCCATTTATCAGGCCATAGGCGTCAGGCTCGGGCAGCAGGGAGGTTCCCGTCTGGTTCCAGCTGGCGTCCATGGAGTGCATTGGGGTGATGATCTGGCTCTTGAAGTAGGAGTCCGCCTGCCTGGCTGGAGCGGTTGATATGGGCATGAGCATCAGGGATTCGTTCTTTCCGAATATCTCTTCTATCCAGGCGTTATACTGAGGGACGGCCTGATTGAAGTCTGCGGAGCTGCCCTGGAGCGCCTGGTCATATTTCTGGGCCATCTCCCATCCCACGCTCAGGCCGTCTAAGACCCCATTCTGGTAGTCGCTCAGGGCCACAGAGGGGCCTATAAGGGCGGAAGCGAAGAGCAATGCCATAGATATTGCCAGTATGCATCTCATTTTAATCCTCCATTGTATACAATGATCTATTGGTATAGCGGGCATCATCGAAAAAGATTTTGCCGGATTGGATCTTCGCTTTTCCTGCGGCAGAACTGCGGCTGGATCCGTATTGGTATTTATGTGATGAGAGTGAAGTCAATGCTATCTCACAGAATCCCTTTCATTGGGCAATGATGGCTGTATTGAGTTCAGAGTGGGACTGCATTGCAGGAGGTGAAGCGTTATATGAGCAAGAAGAAGGGTGCCAAGGGGATGCCAATCGAAGGCCCGGGCAAACATGATCCATCCAAGCCCAGGAAGAATAAGGCATATTCTCCGGTCTATGGCGAGACGAAGAGCGGAATCAAGAATGATCAGCCCAGAAAAACGCGAATTTAGCTTTGGTCTTCTGCCCACATACTCCATTTTTTCGACAGGTGATACCTTTATATAATATCGATCAGAGGCAACTATTCATCCATGGAGCTGGATCTTTGCAT
>WOYM01000015.1:6504-33332 GCA_011620785.1 Methanothrix sp.
TTTATATAATATCGATCAGAGGCAACTATTCATCCATGGAGCTGGATCTTTGCATTAAAGGCAGAAGAATGTTGAATAGCAAATCCCTGGCGCAATAAAATCGGATCAAAATCTCATATTTATCACAGCAAGCTGAGCAGTCCAGTCAGGCTGGAGACGCATTCACCCTCTTCCGGCTGACATTCACCCCAGTTTCGCTTCAGTATCGCCCTCCAGCCATAGCTTCGAGCTGCAAGGATGTGCTCGTGCTCCTCGGTCACAAATATGGCCTTATTCCCTGCTTTCACCAGTCCGCTCTTTTCCAGTGCCCGATCGAAGATTCGCTTATCCGGCTTTTTGATATTCTCAGGGTGCTCAGAGGAGAGGACGATAAGATGGGGATCTATGAACGAGGCGATGCTGCATTCCTCCAGGAAGGAGTGCACCTCATCAATTGTTACCCCTTCAGACAGATTGGAGATCAGCCCCAGCCGGTAGCCGCGTCCACGCAGCGCTTTCAAGGTCTCAAACGCATCGCTATAAGGATAGTAATGGCCTTCTGCCTTTTCAAGCAGGGTATTGGTGAGGTCGAAGAAGATTGCAGGGCGCATGGAATTGCCAGTTATGGTATCTACCGGATGGAATCATTATGCAGTGCGATATATGAATGTTTTCAGGGCAGCATTAAATGGCGAGCGCGCCGGCAGTTGCCCCCAGGCTTATGCGCCAGTTTTTCCCGATGCTTCCTCCTCCCCTTATACCTATAAGCGACAGTTACCCGCAGTGGGTCTGCTCCCTTCCGGGCCTGAACCGGTTCCTGCAATTATGGTACACGGGTCATTCCTCAGAAGGACCCATGGACCGGTGCTATCCCTACAGGACGGAGAATCATAGTCGGCAGCTGGACTGAACGCACAGCGCCCGAGGTCTTCCGTCAGCTTCGCCCCCCGCGTATCGACGATTTCGGGTTATAGGTGACGCCGAACCACCCGGACTGCCCGCCACTTTTAACATTGAGGTGTACAGCTAATAAAGCTAACGCAGAAAAGAGGTGCAAAATATGGCAGATGACATGGATTCAATTATGGGTTTCATCATGGGAAACAAGCAGCGTGAAAGGGTTGTCCAGATCCTGGGCTCCAAGGGGAAGATGGAGTCAGATAAGGTGGCCAAGGTCACCCATATCCCCGCCCCGTCGGTCAAGAAGATCCTGGCTGAGATGGCAGAACGGGATCTGGTCAGTGAGGAGAATGGCATCTGGGGGCTGACCGTGGCGGGAGCGGAGATAGAAAAGGAGCTCAAGAAAAGAGGCTGAGTAAGCCTCTAATAGCCCTCTTCCCGGAGGAGATAATCCAGCTTCTCTACGCAGTTCCAGGTTAAGATGAGCTGAGCCAGGCCGATGGCATTGACGTATTCTTCCCTTCGGTCGCTTATCATGCCGTCTGTTCCCAGGGACTCTTCCAGCTTCTTCTCCAGGTCAGAGATCATGGACTGATGAATCTCCCCGTCCATGGTCATCATCCCTACCCTTTTTCCGTAGTAGTCATCCCTCTGAAACTCAATGGAAAACTCATGCTCCGATCGGCGCAGAATCTTGGAGAGATCGATGTTCATGCTCACCTCGGACACGGGATGCTCCATTATATCCATGATCAGCCGCACCGAGTACCAGTCCAGGGTGGACTGGGAATCGAGGAGAGAGGGATGAAAACGGGAGTCTCGAATCTTGATCACAATCTGGGCATAGATCTTCTGGATGTCCACATAGAGCTTGTAGTCCGGCTCGCGCTGCAGAATCTCTGCCATCACCTGTCCTGTCTCATAGCCCCGCTCGCCCACATCTCTCCTGATCTTCCACAGCCTTTTCACTGACCGGGAGGGATCCACGAATATCTTGAAGTCGATCTGGTTCCTCAGATGCTGGGTGTAAAGGGGGTGAAGGCCCTCTACGATTATCACCGGCGCCGGGCCGAAGGGCACCGTCCCTGAGATCTCTCCGGTGCGGTGGTCGTAGACCGGTTTGTCTATTCTCTCATTTCTCCGCAGGGCTTCCAGATGCTCAGCCAAAAGGTCGAACTGATTGGCATCTGGGTGCAAGGGGGTGATGTTTCTCTCCTTTCTCTGCCTTCTGTCCAAAGAGTGGTAGTCGTCCATGGAGAAGGTGGCCACCATATCCTCCCCCAGGATCCTTCTAATCCCCCGTGAGATGGTGGTCTTGCCCGATCCGCTGTCTCCAGCTATGCCAAATACGAATACCCGTCCCGATTCCCTTATTCTGTCCTTGAGCGATCTCATGAGAGCACAATGCCTCCAGAATGCAATTCTGGCCAAGAAATAGATGAATGTATGCCTCAGATGATTTAAGCCTATTTGCTATTTGCTCTTCTTTTCCGCCACCAGATCCTCAAAATCCCGGGTTTCGTCGATGTCCTCCAGCTCCCTTTTCTCAATGAGGGCGGTCTCCTCTACGCACTCCAGCTTTGTCTCACCGTCCACTATCACCACCGACTTGGTGCGGGCGACGGAGGAGAGGCTGCTCATCAGCCGGGCCTTCTTGATTATGCTCTGAGAGAACTTGCCCACGCCCGTGAGGACCACCAGTTTTCCTTCCCTGGTTATGGCATTGAATGGCGCCTGGGCGGTGGGAACCACCTCAAAACCGATCTCCAGCAGCAGTCGTAGAATGTTGTCCGTCACCGGCCCCTTCACCTCTGCCACCGCCTCAGTCTGGAAGGGGTCTACCGGCTCGATCAGCTCCTCATTGAAGATCTCCTCCAGCTTCAGAGCCACATCCACCGAGGTGTCCATGTCCTCTACCTCGTACTTGCTAATGGTCCTGCGGGAGACGCCAAGCTCTGTGGCCAGGGCCCCCAAAGATATGCCTCGTGCCAGCCGGATCTGTCTCATCCGGTCCCCATCGATGCGCACATAAAGCCCGCCGTGCGCCGCATAGACCAGGGGCAAAGCCCCTTCCAGCAGGCAGTCTGCCAGGGTGAACAGGCTGAGAGTGGGAATGCCATAGCGGAAGTAGACCGCTCCCCTCTCCAGGTACTGGTCGCGGGTCTTCTCTCCGACCAGTATGGGGCTGGCTAATAGGTGCTTGGCCAGACGCCTGATCTCAAGAGCCGTCCTCTCATTCAGGCCGTCGATATTGGAGAGGATCTTCAAAAACAGGAACTGATCGTCTCTTCTGGCTGCCAGGTCGAAGCTCCTGGGACGGAGATAGCAGCGGTCAGAGGTAGAGAATCCTGCCGCTCTCAAAACCTCCTCCACATGCGCGGCGAGAAGCTCCTTATCCATCATTATATATGTCCGTTTGACCGCTATTTAAGCTTGACCATGTTCATTGGAATAGATGATACCGATTCTGAACGAGGCCTGTGCACCACTTATCTGGCAGGGGTGCTCATGGAGAGGCTCGTTTCTTGGGGAGAGATCGAGGGGCTGCCCAGGCTCATCCGCCTCAACCCCTGCGCCCGCTATAAGACCCGGGGCAATGCTGCCCTCGCCTTCCGCATTAAGAGCAGCCACCCGGATATGGTGAAGAGAATCGCCCTCCAGACGCTTCTAGAGCTTTCCGACTTCTCTGGGTCCAACACCAATCCAGGACTGGTGATTGCAGAGGAGGTGACGGAGAAGGTGAGGGCCTTCTATCGCTCTGCGGTCACGGAGATCCTCTCAATAGATGCCGCGAGGTCACTTCTGGACGAAGAGGGGATATGGTACCGTGGCTTCAAGAAGGGGAGGGGTCTGATCGGCGCTCTGGCTGCGGTGGGGGCAGACCTGCCGGACTGGACCTATGAGCTGATAGCCTATCGGCAGCGCAGCCAGTGGGGCACGCCCAGGTTCATAGATCCCGCCACCGCATGGGAAGCTGACAGGCTCACCTATCCCCAGACCTGGGATACCGTGGACCATCATAACCATAGAGTGGTATTCGCTCCCCATTCTGCTGATCCAGTCCTCTTTGGCATTAGAGGCTCGGATCCAGTGGCCATTAAAACGGCATTTGAGACAATTAGATCTGAGCCGGTGGAGAGGTATGTGCTCTATCAGACCAACCAGGGCACAGATGCCCATATCCTCGAAGGCCAGATAGCCCGGGTAAAGGACAGCCAGAGCTACCGTCTGCACGGTTTCGTCGCCGGGACGGCCAGGGCGATCGCTGGTGGACACGTATTCTTGACCCTTCAAAATGATGGGGTGGAGCTGAATGGAGGGGGCAGGATTGAGTGCGCAGCCTTCGAGCCCACCAAGAACTTCCGCAATATCATAAAAGAGCTCCGGCCGGGGGATGAGCTGGAAGTATACGGCTCGGTTAGAGATGGAACGCTGAACCTGGAGAAGATCAACATCCTCCATCTTGCTCCTGAAAGGGTGCTAGCAGCGCCATTATGCCCTCAATGCCATAGAAGGATGGAGTCCGCGGGCAAGGGCCAGGGCTACCGCTGCCGTCGCTGCAAGACCAGATCATCCTCTCGCGAAATAGAGAATCTGGCCCGTGATCTTGAGACCGGGTTTTATGAGGTGCCTCCCTGCGCTCGCCGCCATCTCTCAATGCCTTTGGTGCGCTTGAAACAGAAGGATCTATGCATTCACCCCAGCCGCTAGACCACTTCAACTGTGGGTAATCAAAGAGAAAAACTAAAGGTGGCCCATCGGCCACCAAATCCAGATGATTTATTTCTTGAAGGCGCCTTCCAGGGGCGGAACAACCTGCTTTTTCCTGGAGAGAACCTTTTCCTTGTAGATGGAGTTATTCTGGATCTTGCCGCCGAATGCCTTCTCAAATCCTGCCGCTGCCTGGGCATTTCCTACGAAGAGAATGTCGCTTGCTTCCTTCATGACATCGGTGAGCATCAGAACGATCATATCCAGACCTTCTGCGTCCTTCATCTTGTTCATCTCTTCCAGAATTGCCGCTCTCTTGGGCTCCAGGTCCTTCAGATCCATGACCTCGATCTGACCAACGCCGGACTTTGTGCCCGAGAAGTCGAACTTCTTGAAGTCGCCCAGGAGAATATCCTTGGCTGACTTGGATGAGATATCGCTCTTGGCCTTCAGCAGCTCCATGCCGAAATTCATCGGATCGACGCCAGCGATTTTGGCCAGCTTCTCCACTGCTGTCTTGTCGCGAGGAGTGCAGGTGGGCGACTTGAATAGGACGGTATCTGAGAGGATGGCGGACATCATCAGGCCAGCCATCTCCTTGCTGATCGGCACATTGTTCATCTCATAGAGGTTCGCGATGATGCCGCCAGTCGCGCCCACCGGCTCATTGAGGAAGAATATGGGCTTTCCTGTGGCCAGGCCCCCTATCTTGTGGTGGTCCACGATCTCCACGATGTTCTCCATATTGAGATTGTCCACCGCCTGGGCCATCTCATTGTGGTCTACCAGTATCACTTTCTTGTCTGTAGCATCGGTGAGCTTCTCCGGGTAAGGAACCTTGAAGTGGTCCAGCAGGAACTTGGTCTCGGCATTTATGTCTCCTGCGGCGGCAGGTACAGCTTCCTTCATTCCCATGGCGTTCTTCAGGTTGGCGTAGGTTATGGCAGATGTTACAGAATCGGTATCAGGACTCTTGTGCCCGATTACATAGATCTTGTCGGTCAAACGAAGCACCTCAGCATTGTTAATGTAGAACATCAACTTAAAGCTTACTATGAGTCGATTAATATATCGTATGTAGATAACTTTATTAATCATGGACGAATTCTTGTAATGTCCCTTTCGAGGGCTGACACGAGCTTAGAATATATTCTGCTGTGAGTGCCGGTGCAGGATAGGGACTACAGGCCGCGTTGATAGGTCCTTATGGTAGGATACTGACTATCGTCTACCTATGACCATGAGACAACCCAAATGCGGTACAGACGCCCGTTGCGAGGGTTGCTGGCCTGACTGCGGATACCCATCGGATGACGTGCCAGAGTTAGTATCGGGCGACAAATTAATCTTCATTATGGCCTTCCTGAAGTTGTGAAAGGCCTGCTCATCACGCTGGAGGGGATCGATGGCTCGGGAAAGAGCACAGCGATCCGCCATATTGCGGCAAAGCTGAAGGAGCTGGTGCCGGAAAGAACGCTGCTCATCACCGCTGAGCCCTCCAACAGCGCTGCTGGGAGGATACTGCGTTCAGAGATATTGAGAGAATCGACCGGCGAGCTATCATTTGCCGAGCACATGGAAGAGCTCTTCCTCTTCATGGCAGACCATGCCCGCCACCTGGCCGATACCATAATCCCATCTCTGGAGGCGGGGGCAATTGTCTTATGTGATCGGTATGCCGACTCCACCGCTGCCTATCAGGGGGTGACTCTGAAAGGGATTGTTCCCGATCCCCTGGCCTGGATCAGAGAGATCTACCGACCATGGAACCTGCGCCCGGACAGGACTCTCCTCTTCATTTTGGATCCCCAATTATCAGTGCAGAGAATCAGTTCCCGTTCGGGGAGAGAGAAGTTCGAAAGGCAGGAGTTTTTGCGCCAGGTGGACGGGAACTTTCGCAGGCTGGCATCCCTGGAGCCTGAGCGCTTTGTGATCTTGGATGCGAGCCTCGAAGAGGACGCAGTGGCAGAGAGCGCTGTATCTTCCATACTTGATATGCTGACCTAGCCAGGCATTGTTCGAAAGTGGAAGGGCAACCGTGCAGCGGCAAGAACAGCCCGCCGCACATACATGGCTCATTTTTCGGATAGGGCGATCTCTATCAATCTCTTCGCCCAGGCCAGCTTCTTTCTTTTACGCGGGGTCACGCTCTGGTCTTCATAGTCAAAGCCTACCAGCTCAATTGAGGACGCTCCGAGCTCGACCGCCAGGAATACGGACCGATCTCCGTCTGTGAATCCCCCGAAGTTGTACAGTCCTTCTGGTGGCCGGCACTGGCAGGTGCCGATGACATTCTTCAGCTGGGGTACATATCTGGCTAAGGCATCCAGATTGTCTCCATGAGCATGAACGACGATGATCGCTTTCTTCTGGCAGGCCTCCAGAATTGCAGGAAAGGGGCCGTCCAGGTCGGAAACCACAACATCCGGCACAATTCCCTTTCTCAAGAGAACTGCTGCCGCCCCGTCCGCAGCGATGCAGGCAGCATCCATTCGGGGCAGCGCATCGAGCTCGCGGTCAAGGGATGGAGCATTGCCAAATATCACTGCCTTTCTCCCGCGAATCCGTTCCTCTGCCAAAGGGCGGCAATCTCCGGAATCCTGCAAAAGCTCTGCCAGTAGCTGGGCACCCTCTTCATCCCTGGCAGAAGAGATGCCGAAGTCCTGCAATATCTGATTATAGAATGGCTCCCATGTAGCGAACTGCATAATAAAAAAAAGGGGGGAGCTTTTCTCCCTCACTTAGTTGGTTCTTTGAAACTGGGCCTGGGTTGGCACCTCAAAGCAGGTGCAATCGAAGATACCGGTTGCCGACTTGAGGTACTTCTTTTCGGCAGAGGTCATGCTGCCAAAACCGTCGAAGCAGCAGGGCAGCCAGTCCTCGTTCTTCTGAACCAGACGGTATGGAGTCTCCAGCGTCATATTCTTTTCGATATGGTAGGTTCCCCAGTAGTCTTCGTCTATCTCAATCGCTGGCTTTCTCCAGGCAGTTTTCCTGATTGCGAGGTTCTCGGTAAAGTCTCCATCATCCAGGCTGGCATAGTTGTCTGCGGCCTGCAGGACACCAATGTGAGCCTTTCCGTCGGTCATATCCTCATTTATGGTCATCTGGGTATAGCCAATGCCGAAGATCTCTGGATCGTAGGTCTTATTGAAGACCTCTTTGACGACGATGTTCAACTCCTTATCCAGGGCATGGGCATACTCGACCTCATGATGCATGCTGGTGCCGGCACGGTAGTTCTTTACCCAGGTCTTCTCCTTGAGCAGGGAGCTGTAGTCCAGGGGATTTGCTGCATAATATCCTGTTCCAACCGCAATCCTCATGGGCGCATAGACCATGGAGACATCCTCTTTGAACTCGATGCAATTCTGATAATAATCATTGTAGTCTGCGTTGGCATCGTGGGTAAGGCGGTCCATATCCTGTAATGTCAAGAGAGACTCGCTGTTCAATGAGCCACTGCCGTGGGCGTAGTTTTTGACTGCTGTATTGCCCGCTTTAGCATAAATATAAGTCATGAAGTAGCCGTTACCCTGCACGCTCTGCTCGAAGTCGAATGTAGTATTCTTTTGCAGGATAGCGTTGGTGTATTTATACCCATCATTAATGTCATCATCGGTTGCTGCTAATGAATTCCCTGTGAAAGCAATCAAAATCATTGCTGTCAGCGCTGCTAGTCTGGCCTTCAGATCAATCCCTCCATCTAAGCGAATATTGCCATTTCTATTATCTATTCCTTCTTTTCTTTTGGTCAAATCACCTATTTCAATCTGTTGATTGCCTTTTGCAGGCAAAGACGGGATTTTGCCCTTGCCCGGAGATAACCAAAAGGTTAATACGTAAAGGATTTCTCGATAGGTATTAATATGCTCGCTCCTGTTGATCTTATGGAAAGGCCATTTTTGATCATACCGCTTGCATCAAACAACTTAGCAGTGGAATAATCTGGGATGAGAATGGTGCACCTTTGTGCACTGGCCTGGCAATTCCATTTGATGAACGAGTTGGGCGTATAAAAAACCCATATGTATCGCGCCATAGAAAAGCGCTTCGCCACCCAGGCGAAGGATTCCCGGGTTTTTTGGTTCCGGAGCGGGACCAAACCCCAGCCGTGGGCTGGAACAGGAGGATAAACGGGGGATGCTGGCAGAACTAGAAGAGAAAAGAGGCAAACTCAGGCAGGAGTCCCTTGCCTTTAAGGATAGACGCAGCCAACTGAACGCAGAGGCGAGCAAGTGGGCAGGCAAAAGGAATGAGCTTAACAAGGCCACCAAAGAGTTGATCGACAAGGCCCAAGAGCTCAAGAAGCTGCGGGATGAGAATAACAAGAATGTGGCTGAATCCAAAAAGCACAGGGACGAGTTCAACGAGAAGACCAATCAGCTCTATGCCAGGATAGACGATATCCGCAAGAAGTACAACCTCACTGGTGATCGTTCGATAAGAGACTTGCGCCGGGAGATTGATCATCTTGAGTTTAGGCAGCAGACTGAGGTCTTGAGCCCAGATAAAGAGAAGCAACTGGTGGACAAGATTGCCTCCCTGCATGCGGAGTTCAAGAGTCGCAAGGAGCAGCTTGAGAAGAACGAGGAGCTGAGGAAGCTTCTGGATGAGGCTCAAGCATTGAGGGATGAGGCATCAAAGCACCACGATGACGTCACAAAGTACGCAGAGCTGGCCCAGGAATACCATGATCAGATGATTGCGACCTTCAAGGAAGCCGATCAGACCCGTGCGGAAGCAGATGCCGCTCACAAGGAGTTTGTAAAGGCCCAGGAGGCTGCAGATGAGCAGCATAAGGAGTTCATCCGCACCCAGCGAGAGGTTCGCGACTTCGAAAAAGTGATCATGGGCTTGAAGAAGAAGAATAAGGATATCAAAGAGGATCGCGCCAAAGAGGTTGCCAAGCGCGAGGCAGAAGAGATCCTTACCCACTTCCGGCAGGGCGAAAAGCTGAATACGGCAGATCTGCTAAGGTTGCAGCGTGCCGGCCTGGTCTGAAAGGCTCGAAAATTTCCACATAATTGGGCAGATAAAACTGCCCTTTCTCAGATTTTAGCATTTCTTGATTTATGCTCGGGCTTGCCTAATGTTTTCGATCCAGTCAAGTGGCAGCGTTTTGCCCATTCTGCTGGAAATCGATTTACAGGACCGCAAGCTTTTAGAGCAGCAGATCCGATCACGGAGTGATGAACGAAATCCGCCTCCTCTTCGGAAGGCCGGCCATCCCGGATAGAAATGATCTCATATCGGCAATAAAGGATCTGCAACATCGATACGGTTGTATTGTGCAGGCTCTGGATGCAGATAAAGTGGTAAGCAATAGGCATATACTCTTCGCCACTGAAAAGGCCTTATCCGCCTTCTCTCAGAGAAGAAACATCGCCAAGGATGTTGGCATGGAGATAATGAGATATGCTTCCGGAGAGAGGCAGATTGAGAGGGCCCTAAATATGGGTGTATCAGATAAGACCGAGCGCATAGCCCTCATCCTCGCCAGCCTGGAGGGCCAATGCAACTGGCCAGATGAAATAGAGCTGTCCAGAATTCTAAAGCCGGATGGACTGGGCTGCTCCTGCCGATACAATGCGGTAAAAGAGGTTTTTAATATCTCTTCTGCAGAGCTTGATTCGGTGGGAGAGGACAGGATAGAGGATCTGGTTATCGAGAGAGTTGCCCTGGCGGATACATACCGCTGAATTGTATAGAGAAAGGATGAGTTCTACAATGAAGGAAGAATTCTATACCCAGAAGCGTTGGCTTAACTGGATGAACAAGGTGAAGGACAGCAACTTCAAGCTCACAGAATCCGATGATAAGAACTCGGGAGCGGTCTTCATCTATATCATGGACGATGTGGTTTTGGCCTGTCTCAAGGTCATTGCCCGCTTTGAAAGAGAGATCATAAGCGCTGAAGAGGCTTTGGACGATATCGAGGCCATCCGTTCAATTGTCTTCCAGGAGCACGAATCTCTTGGAGAGGATGCCGATCTGATGATAGAATCGCTCAAGACCTCGCTTGCTGCGGTATTCGTCTCCAGCCAGCGCTATATCACCGGAAGCTTCGATCGGGAGAGCTCCCTCGATGAGCTGGTGGCAAGGGCAGTAGCGGCAGAGGAGAAGGAGAACCTGGATGAGGCCTTCGATCTGCTCAGCCAGGTGGGGGCCAGGGTGATCGGTGGGGAGAATCTTCCCGAGATCGGCGAGCTGCCTTATTGTATGACTGCCGAGCTGATGGACGGCATTGATGCCATCTCCGCGGCCATGATAGGCGATGACAGCTATAAGGATGAGGACGGATCGGAGGATACAGGTGAGGGTGATTAGTCTCGCTTAATTCTGCCCTGTTTTTCCTTCGATGAGAAAATAAAGGCCAAAAAGAAGCCTCTAGCCTATCCTGGTTGTCACCTCACACCCATTTTCCAGAATCAGGACCGTATGCTCTGCCTGGGAGACCAGCGCTCCCTCAACCTCCCATAGTACCGGGTATCCGTGCACAGCACCGCTCCGCACGAGATGCATCAATGCATATTCCGCCCTCTCGGCCTTCAACCACCGTCTGGCGAAAGGTAGCGTCTTATAGCTCTCCACGATCTCCTTCATCAGGGCTCTGGCCGCGGGAAGCCTCTGGGGCCGGGACCCGCTGAATCCATAGATCTCAGTGATGGGCGCCTCGCTGATCCTCCCTGAGCCATTGGTGGCAAAGGGCTCAATGGCGATGACATCCCCCTCTTTTAGGGTCACTCCCTTATCCATTCTCTTATTCGGCACCGCTGGCAGGTCATGAGCGATATAGCGAGAGAGTCCATGCCCGGTCAGATTGTAGACCGGTTTGTAGCCGTAGCCAACTATGGCCTCCTCTATCGCCTTTCCAATATCAGCAGTGCTCACCCCCGGCCCGACCAGTTCCAGGGCGGCATCCAGACCCGCCCGGGAGGCCAGGGCCAGATCCTCGTGGCCGCTAAGGTCTATGGTGATGGCAGCATCGGCGATGTAGCCGTCCACATGCACTCCCACATCCAGCTTCACCATATTCTCGGCAAATACGCTCTCGTCCTTTGGCGAGGGTGTATAATGAGCCGCGCTCCGGTCCAAAGATATGTTGCAGGGAAATGCAGGCAGGCCGCCCTTTGACCTTATGGCCTCCTCCACGAACTCGGCCACCTCCAGCAGGGGCACCCCTACATCCACCTTCGGCTTTGCCTCCTGCAGCACTTCGGCCAGAATTCGTCCGGCCTTCCGGTAATTATCTAGAATTTCTGCGTCCATCGTTATCACCAAATGGCAAGCCAGCTATAAATGCTCTGTCGAGCTCTTTTTCAGAGGACGAGATCCTTTCTGTAGCGGGTGAGGTTCTCGCATCCTTTATCTCTCACCACCAGAAGATCCTCCAGTCTCACTCCACCGATATCTGGATAGTATAGGCCCGGCTCTACGGTCACTACCTGCGAGCTTTTCAACATCTCCCCTCCTTCGCTCAGGGAGGGCAGCTCATGCACATCCAGCCCCACGCCGTGCCCGGTGGAATGGGTGAAGCCACAGCCATCCCTCTCCGAATAGCCCATCTCCTGGAAGACAGCGGAGACTGCGGCATGGACCTCCTCTCCTGATATGCCGCTTCGAATGGCACCGATCCCTGCCTCCTGGGCGGCAAGAACTGCATGGTAGAGCTCTTTTACCTCCCCAGGAGCCTCTCCTCGAAGGACGGTGCGAGTCATATCTGCGTAGTAGCGGTGAGTCTTGGACCGGGGATAGATGTCGATTACAATGGGGGAATTGGCAGGGAGGGGACCCGTCCCTCGCGCATGGGGTTCGGCAGCCTGGGTCCCGCCGGCAACGATGGTGTCTGCGGCTTCGCAACCATCCTCAAAGAGGGAGATATCAATGGCCGATCGAATCTGCTCAGCGGTAAGGGGCTGGCCCTGAATGTATAGGATATCTCCTCGAGGCTCAGAGCAGGCGATAAGCTTCACTGCTCGTTGCATCGCCCTCTCGCAGGCCCTCTGGGCAGTGGTTATGCAATCGATCTCCTGGGGGCTCTTCTTCGACCTTGCCCGCCTGGCCGGGCTCTCCAGGACCTGGATGTCGAAATGCCTGGATAAAGGCTGGAATATCCCTATCGGGAAGCTGTATGCAACTCCCAGGCGCAATACGCCGTGATCCCTCAAAAAATCCTTCAAGGCCTCTATGTAGGCCAGCTCCGGCTTTCCGCAGCTCTTCAGCTTCTCCATGATATGGTAGTCTCGGGTGCTTAGAACCTCATCTGCACAGGACTCCTTCTTTGCTCTGCCCTTTTCCATGGAGGAGATAAGGATCGAAGTCTTCTCCTGGAAGAGGATGGCGAACCTGTCCCCAGCAAGAAAATGGGAGAGGTAATACATATCCGAGTTGCTTATGCTATCTCCCACAAAGAGAAAGCCATCAATGTTTGATGAATCGAGAAATCTCAGAATATCCGATGACACGAAGTGCTACCTGCGAATGGATGAGGTCAGCTCAGAGATAAAAGAGGCCACATCCCGGCTCTTCTCAACAGCGGTGCCTGTGACTATCAGATCGGCTCCGGCGGCCACCAGCTCTGCAGCCGCTGCACCGCTTCTTATGCCACCGCCCACAATGATCAGCACATCGCCCAGCAGCTTCTTCGTCAGTGCCACCATGCTCGCGGGCACTGGCAGGTCCGCCCCTGAACCGGCCTCCAGATAGACCTGCCTCATTCCCAGGTATTTTCCCGCCAAAGCGTATGCACAAGCCAGCTCCGGCTTCTTTCTGGGTATCAGGCGGGCATCGCCCACATAGCCCACCGTCCCACCGGGCTCGATGATGATATAGGCCATGGGCAGGGCCTCCAGGCGGTAGCGCAGCACCAGAGGCGCTCCCATGGCCTGGTTCTCAATGAGGTAGTTGGGAGAGCGGCTGTTAAGCAGGCTCATGAAGAAGACGGCATCGGCGTTCTCGCACAGCCCAGCTGCGCTTGCCGGAAAGAGGATGACCGGAAGATCGGTCACCTTCTTGATCTCGGCCACGGTCTGGTGCAGGAGGGCACCCGTGGCCCCTACCGAGCCACCTACCATGATGGCGTCCGTCCCCCCCTGGCTTGCCGCCTGGGCCATCTTCCCTGCTTCCTGGGGGGTCTGGGAATCAGGATCAATAAGGGTTAGATGCCCCGCTCCGTGCTTTTTTACCGTATCCCTCAGGTGCAGTTCTACCCTGCCCATCTCAAAAGTCATTTTTGATCTAAGCGGTCTTGTTCTCCTTGGACTTCATCCTCAGGCCTTCGTAGCCGCATTTGCGGCAGCGTGTAGCTTTTACCGGGTTTCGCGCATTGCAGCGCATGCATATCTTGAGGTTCAAGATTCTGTTTTCTGCTTCTGGAAATCTAGCCATAATAATCAGCTCTTAGTCGCAACTTACTCTGATATGAAACTTTGCATATTTTTAGCGCCGGGGTTGGGATTTTCCTGGCGGGTCTCTTGCGCCCCGTCATTTTGAACCCAAGTGTCCCTGGAAGGGACAACAGGTCTCGAGCCTGCCGCGTTTGAACTTCCGCCGGCCTACGGCCGCCCGGAATTTGTCCGCTCTGCCACCCCGGCTCAGGTTAGACACCCTCTGGCCCATGCTTTATATCTGTTGCTCCCCTGAATGCCTCCCTCAGGAGTATGTTATGTCCCTTCGAGAAGAAGCACTAGCCTTTCATGAAGCCGTCAGGGGAAAGATTGCCGTGCACAGCAAGGTGCCCTGCGCCACCAGCCGGGATTTGAGCCTGGCTTATACCCCCGGGGTGGCCGCACCCTGTCGCGAGATCGAGAGGAATCCGGATGACGTCTATCGCTACACTGCCAAGGGAAATCTGGTGGCAGTGGTAACGGACGGGACTGCCGTGCTGGGATTGGGCGATATAGGAGCTCTGGCCTCCATTCCGGTGATGGAGGGCAAAGCGATACTGTTCAAGAACTTCGCCGGGATAGATGCCTTTCCAATAGCTGTCGCCTCCAAGGATCCAGAGGATATAGTGAGGACCGTGGCCATGATCGAGCCGGTCTTCGGAGGGATAAACCTGGAGGATATCAGTGCTCCCCGCTGCTTTGAGGTGGAGGAGAGGTTAAAGAAGGCCCTGAAGATCCCGGTATTTCATGACGATCAGCATGGAACGGCAGTGGTCGCCCTGGCCGCTCTGATCAACGCCCTCCGCCTGGTAGGAAAGGACTTTAGGGATCTAAAGGTGGCAGTGAGCGGGGCAGGGGCTGCAGGGGTTGCCGTCACCAAGTTCCTTTTAAGCTTCGGAGCAAAGGACGTCATACTCTGCGATAGCAGAGGGGTGATTCATAAGGCTCGACCGGACCTGAACTCCTCAAAGCAGGAGATCGCAACTCTTACCAATCCACGCAATGTCACTGGCACTCTGGCCGATGCCATTCGTGGGGCGGACGTCTTTTTGGGCCTCTCTGTGGCAGGAATAGTGACCCCAGACATGGTGAGCAGCATGGCTGGGGATGCCGTGGTATTTGCCATGGCCAATCCCGAGCCGGAGATCATGCCCGAGCTGGCACTGGAGGCGGGAGCGGTTGTGGTGGCCACCGGCCGCTCCGACTATCCCAATCAGGTGAACAATGTCCTCGGCTTTCCTGGCATATTCCGGGGTGCTCTGGACGTGCGGGCCAGCGATATCAACGAACGGATGAAGATGGCTGCCTCTCGGGCTATAGCCGGTCTGGTGGAGAACGTCACCCGTGAGTGCATCATCCCCTCCCCCCTGGACAGAAGGGTGGTTCCCACGGTGGCGGAGGCAGTGGCCCGGGCGGCCATAGAGAGCGGCGTTGCCCGGGTTCCCGTCGATCCAGTCCAGGTGGGACGGAGGGTGGAGGAGATGGTGAGGAAGCTGGAGAAGGATGTCTGTTGAATGCCTCTGATCGGATTGCCTTCTGATGGCGGTAAAGGGGTGCAAGGGCTTCTTTCCTTTTCAGCTTCGTCCCTGAACCATCAGGTATTAACCATCTGGCATCGCTAATTGCATAGAGTGAATTTCATGAGCAGGCAGTCAAAGAAGAGAAGAGACAGCCCGGAAGTGATCAGGAAAAGGCTGGAAAACAGCCTCCCTTGGTGCCTGTCGCGCTGGTTTGCCCGCCGCATGGGGCGCAGAAAGTAGATTGAATGAACTTTTTTTTGATTAGATTGAATTTTGCGCCGGTCAGCTTTTCAGCTCTCTTCTGCCATCAGATATCCTGCCACTGCCCCTGTTACCTCTGAGGTAGAACATATGCCGCCCAGATCCGGCGTCCTCACCCCCGCTGCCAGCGCCCTTTTCACAGCCTCCTCTATCCTGCCTGCCGCCGCCAGCTCGCCCAGCCACTCCATCATCATGGCAGCGCTGCGGATCGCTCCCACCGGATTGGCAATCCCCTTTCCGGCGATATCAGGAGCGCTGCCGTGAATGGGCTCGAACAGAGCGCGAGACTTCCCAAGATTGGCGCTGGCGCACAGCCCCAGGCTTCCCACCACCCCCGCCGCCTCGTCGCTCAAGATATCTCCGAAGAGGTTGGTGGTGACCAGGACATCGAACCTCTGAGGATTAGTCACCAGGTTGTAGGCGGCCGCGTCCACCAGCATATCCTCATAAAGAATGCCCCGCCGCTCCGCCACCTCCCGGCAGGTCTGCAAAAAGAGCCGGTCGCTTCGCAGCACATTGGACTTATGGATGATAGTAAGACGGCGGCGTCTCGCCGCCAGGTCGCATGCAGCCTCTGCGATCCTCTCCGAACCGCGACGGGTTATCACCCTCAGGGTACGCGATTCCTCCACCCCCACCTCCTCCACTCCGGAGTAGAGCCCCTCGGTGTTCTCCCGCACGATGATGAAATCAAGGTCCTGGGACTGGAAGGGCCGGATGTTGGCATAAAGGTCCAGGGCCCGCCGCAGCCTTAAGAGAACGCTCTTGTAATTGGGATCGGGCGGGGTGGTGATCGCACCCAAAAGAATGCAGTCGCAGCCAGAAATCTCTTTCAGATCATCTTCGTCCATCGCCTCCCCTGTCCTCTTCCAGCGGCCCAGGCCGATCTCAAAATGGACCAGATCGAGTGACGCTCCCGCGGCCCTCAGAACCTCCAGAGCGCTCTCTATCACCTCCGGGCCTATGCCGTCCCCGGCAATCACTGCTACCCTCTTAGATCCTTGACCAGACACCTTACCGCCTCCGCTATCTCCCAGGGGCCGTCACCCCAGTGGACAACAATTCCCGGCTGGCCGCACTTCTCCGTCCTCCCCCTTCGCTCCGACCGGCAGCAGCGAGTGATGAATGGCCCCTGGGGCTGAAATTCTCTTTCCCGGCAATGGATGGGACAGACATTGATGAATTCGTGCTCCTTTCCTGGATTGTTGGCCAGAAAGATCTCTCGCGATACCTCGCAGCCCACTATCCTCGGCCGCTCGTGGACCACGGGATCGCAGTCCAGAGACCTTCCCAGCCCCCCTGCCCGGCAGGGATAATAGACGGACGGGCAGTAGAACCTCTCCAGGTTCAGGATCCTGGACACGAACCTCACCATCAGGTCCCCCAGCACTCCGCAATCCACCAGCCCCTGCAGGGTGCAGATCAGCCAGGGCGGATCTGGTGGGGAGACGTCCATGACCTCTATTTCCAGGACCTGGCCGGGGTCGGGATCTTTGACGAAGGTGATGTGCTCGTCCGGGCCCTGGAAGACCACGGTGTTCGCCCTGCCCTCTCGACAGATCTCATATGCCAGATCGATCAGGAGGGTTCTATTCCTGGTATCCACCCTCTCCGGATAGAAGGCGATCTCCTGACCGCAGGCGATCAGCTCCAGCTCCTCCGTCTCTCTCATGAATCCCTCCCCAATGCTCTTCACCGCATAGAGGCTGGGGCCGTCCCGGCTGATCAGATACCGGGTGGAAAAGTAGATGGGTCCGCCCCGCTCCTCCCTGTCCTTTATGCCCACGAATTTGTAGTTGTCCGGAAAGATCATGTCAGTCAGTCCAGGCCTCTCTCTCGTCGCCGGTGGGCCACCAGCCCCCCGTCCTTCAGTATGGCCATCAGAAAGTCAGGCAGGCGGGTTCCTTGATAGAGTCTGTCCTCCACCCGCACCGTACCGGCTTGAAGATCCACCTCCACCAGGTCCCCCTCCTGGCAGACGGGCTGGGCCTCGATGAGAGGAAGGCCGACGTTGATTGCGTTCCGGTAGAATATGCGGGCGAAGGACCGAGCTACCACCGCAGCCACGCCCGCCTCTTTGAGTGCCACAGGCGCCTGCTCGCGGGACGATCCGCTGCCGAAGTTCTCACCGGCCACGATTATGTCTCCCTTCCCGACGCGCGATGCAAATTGAGGGTCTATGCCCTCCATGACATGCTCCGCCCAGAGATGGCGGTCTCGCGTCCGCAGGTACTTTCCCGGGATGATCACATCCGTGTCCACGTCGTCGCCAAAGATCCATGCCTTGCCCTTGATCATAATGCTGCCCACATCCTGCAGAGTATCTCCCTGTTCGAAGATGACATCATACATTGACCGCATGCCTTGATAATACTCTTTCCCCATCCGGCAGCCGACGGGAGCAGTGGCATTCACTTTCATCCTGCACGCCCATCCTTTTTCTGCAATTATCGAAAGCCATTTATGGGGGGATTTAATTGGATGTCTTTTGTATCTTGCACATACTTCTAAAAATCAATAAAAAGATTTATAGATATCATTTTCAACGGCAACATATTTATTCTTACACGTACTAGGTTGAGGATGATGGCAAGCATTCTCGAACAACTGATCTGGCCCCTGCACAGGAGGCCAAGAATGGAGCCCAAGGCAGTCTTTGAAATCGATTTAGATAGGAAAGCCCGGGAGCTAGAGACGGCAAAGGCGATCCTGCAGGAGGTCTTCGCCACCAGCCTCGCTGAGGTGGATGAGATGATCAGGCTGCGCCTGGAGGATCGCGGCCTGCTGTGATCTCCTGCCTCGTCCCTTATGACAGTACAGTCCTGCTGGCAAATCTGAAATATCATCAGCTCCTTATAGAATATCATGATTCTTGGCATATCAGGCAGCCCCCGCAAGATGGCCACGGAGCATATCCTGGGCATGGCCCTCAAGATGCTGGAGGAGAGGGGCTTCAAGACCCATCTTTTCGCCATGCGAGGCAAGAACATCAGCCCCTGCAGGCACTGCGACTACTGCCTGAAGAACAAGGAGTGCATTGTCAAGGACGACATGTATCAGCTCTACTCCTTGATCCGGGAGGCAGAGGGCTTCGTGCTGGCCACCCCGGTCTATAACGGCAGCATGAGCGCCCAGATGAAGATCGCGATAGACAGGACCCGAGCCACTCTGGCCGCAGAGCCCCGATCATTGAGGCGCAAGCCGGGCATGGCGATAGCCGTAGGGGGCGACCGCATGGGCGGCCAGGAGCTGGCGGTGCAGCAGATCCATACCTTCTACATTCTCAATGGCATGATCCCGGTGAGCGGGGGCTTCTTCGGCGCCAACCTCGGTGCAACCTTCTGGTCTCATGACACCCTGGAGGAGGCAGAAAAGGATGAAGAGGGATTCAGATCCCTGCGGAAGACCACCCGCCAGTTCGCCGAGACCCTGGAGTGGTTGAAAAATATCGAGAAATGAATAGATCCTCTCGGGCAAGGGTTTTAGGTGATGGCTATGGCAAATAAAGGGGCAAAGAGAAAGATCGCCTGGGGAATTACGGGCAGTGGCGACCGCATCACAGAGACGGTCGAGAAGATGATCAAGCTGCAAAAGCAGTACGATGATGTGGTGGATGTAAGGGTCTTCGTCTCCAAAGCAGGAGAGCAGGTGATAAAGTACTACAAGCTCTTCAATACCCTGGAGAAGCACTTCGATAAGGTCTGGGTGGAGATCAACTCCAACTCCCCCTTCCTCGCCGGCCAGCTGCAGGTGAGGCGTTATGAGTTCCTTCTCCTGGCCCCCACTACCTCCAACACCGTAACCAAGATCACCCTGGGATTGGCGGACTCTTTGCTCTCCAATGCCGCCATCATGTCCCAAAAGGCATTTGTGCCCACTTATATCATGCCCTGCGACTATGCCCCTGGGATCTTAACCACAATCCTCCCCGACGGGAGCGAGATGAAGCTGCGCATCAGAAAAGAGGATGCAGAAAACGTGGATAAGCTTCGCCGCACCGAGGATGTCTATGTGCTGGAGACACCTGAGGAGATCACCGGGGTCTTTGAAAAATACTTCTCACGCCATTGATCCGATCTTGTCGACGCGCGCTAGCCATGATATTCTGGCCAGGGGTATGATTTCCTGGCCACTTTGGCCTTCTTTTAAAATCTGCCGCTCTTTTTTTGCTACTACTCTGGGCGAATAGTTCCACTCTGTCATCTCTCAATGGCCGATTGTCTCGAAAGGGTTTAGTACTCACGGCTACAATCCTCCTCTTAACACGGGAACAGTCAAAAGTAATACTGGTGATCTCATGAAGGACGTAGGCATACTTGTACTCGGACATGGATCCAGCCTGCCTTTCAACAAGGAGCTGGTGGAGTCCCTCGCTCAGATGATCGGCAAGAACAATAGCTCCGGACCGGTCAGAACCGCTTATCTGAATATGAACCAGCCAGACATCCCCACCGGCCTGAAGAGCTTCCAGGGCACCGGTGTGAAGAAGATCATCGCTCTGCCTCTCTTCTTGGCCCATGGCGTTCACACCCGCCAGGATATACCGCATGAGCTGGGCGTGGACCCTGAGAAGCGCAGAGGCGTCTTGAACATCTGGGGGGATGAGGTGGAGGTAATCTGCGCCGAGCCCCTGGGCGTGGACGAATGCATAGCAGCACTGGCGATAAAGCGGGCAGAAGAGTCTCTCGAGTAGCTGTCCTGGATACCATCCACGGGGCAAACGTCATCGCCCAGAGGATGGTCGAGTGCGGCATCCAGGCTGAGCCCCTGGAGGTGTACCATCATACCGCCAGCCTTGACGCCTTCGATGAGGTGGTGATCCCGGTACACCTCCCGCCAGATAATCCTCATTTGGTCCAGGCGAAAGGTCTGGGAAAGAGGATCATCAGCCATCATCAGGCAGTGGGCGAACTCATTGGCTCGGACGCTGATGATCTGGTGAAAATCGAGGTCACAGGAACGCACAGCAAGACCACCACAGCACTTTTAGTGGCTATGATCCTCTCCCGCCAAAAGAGGGTCTTATCTCATACCACTCGCGGCCTGGAGATCTGGTCTGACGGCAGACTTCAGCTCCTGAAAGAAGGGCTGAGCATCACCCCTGCCAATGCGATCCTGGCGGTCCAGGAGGCGCTGGCTCGAGGGGCAGAGGCCCTGATATGCGAGATCTCTTTGGGCGGCACGGGTCTTGCGCAATTGGGGATTTTAACCAGCTTCACCAGTGACTACCGCATAGCAGGCGGCACCAAATGGGCAAGCACCGCCAAGCTGCAGATGCTCTCTTTAGCCCGACAAGGGTCGAGGCTGGCGGCTAATGCGGATTGCAGGATCTCGCCCGATATCTCCTTTGCCGAAGGGGGCCTGGTCTGGGCCCTGCCGGATGGGCTGATCTATGGAGAGGAGAGGCTGGGGCTATCTTTAGGCGAGGATCTGGATTTCGCCAGCTACCGTACGGCAATATCCGGGGCGGCTGCGGCTGCCGAGCTCCTGGGGCTGGAGAGAGAGGATACTATTCGGGCGCTTGAGGGGTTCAGTGGCTTCTCCGGCCGGATGAAAATCGAGCGGCTGGACGGGCGGACGGTATTCGACAGCTCCAACTCCGGGCTCAAGGTCAGTGATATCGAAAGAGCCCTGGACAAGGCCCGAGGCCCCAATCTGGTGGCAGTTGTGGGAGAGGATGCCCAGACAGTCTGCGAGGGCCTGGACATACCTCGTCTCGCGGAGCTTCTCAGAAGGAGGCGCTCGGAGATCGAGGATCTGGTCTTAGTGGGAGAGCGGCTCCGCCCCCTGGCTAGAGAGCTGGGGGCAGAGACGGCCCAAGACCTCGTGGAGGGGCTGAAGAAGGCAGAATCCTCTCGCCCCAAAAGGCTGCTCAGTGCGGTTAAGTGTTTCAGGTGATAATAATGGCAAGCGAAATGCAAAATTTGAATGTACTTCATCCCAGGCCGAGCTCAATTGTGGCCGCTTTATACACCCTGCGCGACCTGGGAGCTGATGTGGTCATATTGCACGGCCCGAGCGGATGCTGCTTCAAGCACGCCCGGCTTTTAGAGGAGGATGGGGTGAGAGTTCTGACCACAGCTTTAGATGAAGCGGGATTCGTCTTCGGGGGCCACAAGCCGCTGACCGCTCTTCTCAAGAAAGCGGTGGAGCTGTTCAATCCCCAGCTGATGGCCATATCCGGAACCTGCAGCAGCATGATCATCGGCGATGACCTGCATCAGGCAGTCTTAGAGGCAGACCTCGATATACCGGTGCTCGAGGTGGAGGTTCATGCCGGATACAGGGATAACACCAAAGGGGTGATCATCACCCTGGAGGCGGCAAGGGATAAGGGGATAATTGATGAGGCGGAGTTCGTTCGCCAGAAGACCCTGCTGGAGAAGGCGACTGAGGTGGAGAGGCTCCGGGGAGCGGCCAGCGCAGAGTACCTCGCTCCGGAGAGGGGCGACCTGAAGTATCAGGCGGCAGAAAGGCTTTTGGAGCTGATTCGGCAGGGGAAGCGCGGCCTGAACATCCTCAATGCCAAGAAGGAGACCGCCTATATGTTTGCGGATATTACGGCAGCCGTGGCTGAGGTGGCTGGAGAGCAGGTGGATACCCTGGCCAACCTAAACGATCAGCTCGGCCTGCCCAAGGTGAGGAGGGACGCTGTCAATGTCGCCAGCGATTTAGAAAAAAGAGGCGTCCAGTTCAGCATCATCGGCGGCCTGGATGAGTATCCAGTTACGGGGGACGTCATCGCCCAGCGGGCCCAGGAAGGTGGCTACGACTTTGCCGTCGTGTCCGGTGTGCCCCATGCCCTGACCGCGTCCGCCCTCCAGGGCCTGGAGATCTTCTCCATAACCAATGGGCCTCGTCAGGTCAAGCCCCTGCGCGATCTGGGCCATCAGCATGTCATGGTGGAGATCGATTTGCATCCCAAGACCATGGGGGTGACAAGCATAGTAGAATCGGAGTTTGGAGCCACCCTCCGGGCCATGAATAAGGCCCAGGCTAAACAGGATGGATAAAGAGATAACAGAGACAAAGCAAAGCTAGTTTATGGCTGCTCTCGGCTGAGCAGCCTTTCCTAAAACATCTTGGGAAGTTCTGTGAGCAATGCGTATATGACAAAGCCAATGGATCCAATGATGCCAATGCCGGCCATGGATACCTTGGCGATCATGTTGAACTCTTCCCTGGTGGGCTTTCGAGCCAGCTTCAGGACGCGAATGTATTCGTTTATATTAGTGGAGGGCAAGGTGACGCCTAAATCCACATCGTCCAGGTCCAGCTTGCTCTTCAGGTCCAGCCTACTCTTGTGATCGGGCTTTTGCCTGGCAGAGCTCTTCTTCTCCGCTTCGATATTTCCCTCGCTCATTCTCCAGAAGGAATGAATTGGAGTATAAAAAAGCTTTCGATCAGCTCTCTTGGCTTGAGCCCTCTATCTCCACCCGGCTCTCCTTTTTGCGGGATATGTTCTCCACAAACCTGGGAATGGCCTCTACCAGGTGATCCGCCAGGGTGTCACGGCTCTCCTTCATCCTCTCTATTCTCACACCATGCGGGTCGATGATCACCACTGCTATGGGCTTCATTCCCAGGCCACCCCCGCCTGCCCCTCCCGAGGGATCGGTCTCCTTTCCAGTCCCGGATCCAGCACCAAAGCCCATCCCTACGCTCATCAGGGGAACTATGGTCTTTCCCTCTACAGTGATGGGATCGCCAACCGCCATCCGGGGGGAGAGGGACTTTTGCATCTCCGTGGTTATGGTCTTCAGAATATCGGTCAGTCCTTCCATATCCTCAGCTCCTCTCAAATATTGTAGCGGATGGATGAAAAAGCTTTCTTCTGTTCCAATAGAAAGCGGTAGTAATCATCAGCATCCTTGTAGGGAAGGGGGACCTTCAGGGCCTGGCAGACCAGATCTCCTCTTTTGAGACCACCCTTGTCGGGATGCCGGAGAGCCGGAGGTCGTCCTTCAGGGTCTGCAATAGGGCCCGGTTCACGGGGCAGAAGGATTCGCCCAAGAGGACGTCGTCTGCGTTCACAGTCACCTTTGCCAGTCCGGGAACTGGAATCTCTGCTCCGAAGATCACCCGCGCTCCCACCGTCCTTTTCTCGCCCACGATCCTGGCTATGGTCTCCCAGTTGCCCAGACCATTCTGGATGGAGACCATGATCCCGTCCTCCGCCAGCAATTCTGCTGCCTCTCGGGCGGCCGTTTCCGTGTCCTTGGATTTTACCGATAGGAGGATGGTCGAATATCTCTTTTCTCGATTCAGGGGATCGGAAAGAATATCAATCTCCTCTGGAGGGACGAGGTGCTCGCCCCAGATGCCTGTGATCCTCAGGCCCTGCTCTTTGATGGCCAAAAGGTGAGATCCTCTGCCGGCAAAGGTCACAGGTCTATTGATCTTGTGCAGGAAGCCTCCCAGGACGCTTCCAATGGCTCCTGCGCCGTAAATGAGATAGGTGGGGCTCTGGCTCTCGTCCATTTGTGGATGCTTTGCGCGGACGATTTAAGAGGATTTCGAAATAAAAAATTCGGCAAAGAGAAACCTCAGCGGAACAAAGAGCTCAGGTTCACCTCTTGCCATGGCCGTTCTGCAGTCTTCATCCAGAGAATTCTGGTCTGGGGGACAAAGACAACCTGATGATTGGTGGAGAAATTCATGCCACCCATAGTGTAATGTAGGAAAGTGGCTCCGCCATCCTCAATGAGAACATCCCGAATCTTCATCAATGAATCCGGCCTGGTAGACATGATGAGTTCTCTTGCCGCGGGAGTCACGCTTGATAAACCAGGCATAAAAGGGCGGCGTGGAGTGGAATCCTGACTGCTTCCCTTTTAGGCGAAATTTTTCTACGACCATGCAAAAAGTTTAATTCTAGGCGTTCGCTACTTTTGGACTCTCATTTATTTCTGCAGAAGGTTCTTTGGGATTCAAGCCCATATACGTCTCAGCTAATCCTCTCAAAGCCTTGTATCCTTTTTCTGTGATCATGTAATCCCCTCTTTCATTACGCTGCAAGATCATACCACAATCCAACAATTTCTGCAAATGGAAGAGCAAGTTACCGCCCCGAAGCCCCGTGAGGCTTGAAAGTGCTGAAAAAGTCTTTGTCTCGGATGAAAGAACTTTCATAATCTGTATTCGCTGCTTATTGCTTAAAGGCTCAATCATCTCATCAACTATTCGTTCCTCGGATAGTGCGAGAATAATTTCGTTCGATTCACCTTTGTCCCTATATATGTTAAGAGAATGCATAAGATCTACCTGTTTATCGAGAATTCTTGAGGTTTCTGAGAAACATCTGACGCATTGGTCATAGCGAGCATTCTCTCTTAGTCCTTTTAATTTCGATCTGGCCTTGCTAATAGATTCCTCAGATACTTTGCCATCTCTTATCTGTTCTATGTTTCTTTTTAATAAGTCACTGAATAACGATCTACAGGCCTCCCTCATATGGCAGTTTTTCTCCATATTTCTTTCCAGTCCTTGCTCAATCTCATTTGTTGCATAACCTATGATAGCATTAGAGAAATCGCTTCTGCAACCTTTGAGGATGGATTCGAGATGTTGCTGATTTGACCGTTCAATAAATCTCTTTAAATCTTCATGCATTTCTGAAAGCTCTGATCGGATCGCAACAAGCTCGCTTTGCATATCATCTTTCATGAGATGATCTGGGATACGGATAGATAAAAAGGTTTCTATTTTATAATTCTTAGTCATTTTGATGCACTAGAATGCACCAGGTGCATTTTTGTGAAGCTAAAGTATATATTCATATACATGCAGAAAGTATTGAAGGTGAAATACTATGAATGTAAAAGACGAGATACATGCCCAGATAGAAGGCGCGCTTAAGAATGCAAAGTTTCCAATCAACACGCCCGAAGAGCTTTTAGCAGCGATGCCTCAGGGAGCAGCTACAAAGTGCAAGGCAGGAGATGTCGAGCTTACAGCAGGGGATGCTGGAAAAGTCTTGGAGGCCACTGACTTTCCATTTAAAAGTGCTAAACAGGTTGCAGATGTTATAGTCCAAAGAGCAGGGCTATAATTTGTTTTCTTTTTAATCATTGAACGGAGGAAATAATATGGTGAATATGCCGAAAGATGTCAGGGAGACACTTGAAAAGCAAAAGCCCATTCCAATAGCCACAGCAAATAAAGCAGGCGTGCCGAACGTTGTCTTTGTTGGGCTTTTGAAGATACTCGATGATGAGACATTGATGTTGGCGGACAACTTCTTTAATAAGACCGCGGCTAACCTGGAAGAGAATCCAAAGATTTCGATACTCTGCTACGATCCCCAAACCAGTAAATCCTTCCAGATCAAGGGAAGCGCAAAGGTCCACAAAGAAGGCCAGGTTTATGAGGATATGAGAAATTTTGTGCATGGCATCAACGACAAACTACCCGCAAAAGCAGCAGTTATAGTGCAGATCGAGGAGATATACAACGCCCTGTATGGACCAGGAGCAGGTGCGAAAATAGCTTAAGTATAGATGTCGAGAGTTATGAGTTCGCAACCTTGAATCGTTGGCAAAAAGAAATATCAAAATTGGAGCTTGGGACTTTCAAGAACTCCCTATTATTTTCAGTGAGCATAATTTCTGTAAATCGAGGCATCACTATGTCAGAGCACATTATAGAAATGGCCAAAGCCCTGGTGAAAGTGAAGGACGGGATGATCGAAGTACTGACCAAACCCACAATCCGCCATTGTCCATTAAGGAACGACTTGTATGGCTTCGAGGAAGAAAACCACAAGACCGTAGAAAAGGTCTTGAGAAGGCATATCGAAGAATTCGGGATGTACGGTCCCAATCGTGTACTGGAGAGCGATCAGAAGCCAGTGAGCTTCGGAGCTTCGGAAATCATAATGGATGCCATGACAGAGGATCTTGTGGATGCCGCAGTAGTTGTCTGTGAAGGTGCAGGAACGGTGATAATCACAAGACCAGAAGTGCTTCAGGCCGTGGGGGCACACATGACAGGTCTTATAAGCACCGAGCCTATTAAAGAGATACAGGATGGTTTGAAACAGAAAGGTTGCTTGCTTCTTGATAAGCAA
>WOYM01000097.1 GCA_011620785.1 Methanothrix sp.
GCTCAACTGGGGGAGATTTTGCGGCAGAGGATGACGATGTAGCCCAAAGAGGCGAACAGGTCCAAAGCCATTCCTTCAATATCGGATTCAACCATATCCATATCTAACCATCTCCCGCAGGCCATCTCTGAATACTTGAAAGCTTCTGGAATTATTTTTCTCTGGCTCCATGTATGCAGAAATAGTCTTTGCAGCCTCTATTTTGCGCAGACCTCCGTTAAAATACCCCGATCTTTTTAGCTCACGCTCCATTGACTCCCATGTTCCTCCTTTGATCGAATCAGGGTCTTTGTATCTTGATTTGTGTCCAAGCGTCTTAGGAATCTTTGGATAAGCCTGATTGAGCGCTTGAACATCTCCGAAAAACCATGCTTCAAGCTCTTCTATGGCAATTCTGTTCAGGACTTGGAATCTTGCATGGTTGTTTATGCTCCCAGCCTTTGTTCGAGTTATCAGCCCTACAGCATCCGCGGCCCTCTCCATCCGTTCCTTGAGAGCTTTACAATTGGATCGATCTTCATCAACCAATACAACGATTCTCCAGTCCCTGGGCAACCATTTGGCATAGCCTCGCATTACCTGTGGCAGTTTTGATAGAAGATCATTCTTGCACTGATAGGGATGAATCTCGAAAGACGCACTCGTGCCCAAGATCTTGGGCACTATATTGAAGAGGGCGGCTTCTGCAGAGAGCTCTTCCACTAAAAATACTATATGCATGAACCATTACTCCGCTTGGAGCTTTGCGGTCTGGCTTGACAACAGGCGTCTTGGACCTCCAGATTCTGTCAATGGATCGCCTACCTCAAAGTAGCCCTCCATCCAGAGGTAACCAAGCTGTGCGCCTTCATCCATGAACTCCGTGATTCCTCGCATATCTGCAGCACGGCGGGCCTGTGTGTAACCCTGTTCATCCCTGTAGAGCACCCAAAGCTCCTCCGGCCTGAGACCGTTTACAAAGAAAGGTGAATGGGAAGTAACCATAAGCTGCGTTCGGGCTGTGGCCCGTCTGCACTCCTCCGCGAGTTCCGGCAAGAGCCTGGGATGAAGCTGGTTTTCCGGCTCTTCGATTCCTATGAGCTGAGGCGGCTGTGGATCATAGAGCAGAGTGAGGTAAGCCAGCATCTTAAGGGTGCCGTCAGATGCGAATTTCGCCAGTATCGGCTGATCAAAAGGAGCATCCTTGATCTGCAAGAGAAGCCGGCCGTCGGGCATAAATTCAGAATCAACTTTTTCTAGTCGTGGAACCCGACGAGATAATGTATCCAGGATCAGGTTCAAACGGTCCTCGTGCTGTTCCTTCAAATACTGAATGACATTGGGGAGATTATCGCCGGTTGCGGATAGCCGCTCTTGAGGACCTGCCTCAGAGAAGCCCCTGGTGCTATCCGCGGTAAGATATGAAAGATACCATCCGGTTATGAACTGGCGCAAGGCGCTCACCCTTGGATTTTTGGCAAGCTGGCCAAGCGCATTAACAGCAAGCACATCAGGAGACGTCAGCATCTCATGGATCCTATCGCCCATTTCCACCGGTTTTTCTCCAGCAACTACCTGTCCTTCTCCATTTTTGAAATCGAGAAACTTAAAGGGCTTTCCTTGCTGACCTCTTCTCCATTGTAGCCATTCCTCGGCTACATAAGGACCGCTGGTGCCTTCGTCAAGGGAGAGGTGATATGTTATGATTGGCATATCGCTTCTCTCACGGTATTTCAGCTCGATCTCAATAGGACCGCTGGATCCCCGAGAGCGGAGCTCTTTGAAGCGACCCCGTTTATCCAGAGCCTTTCGCAGGCCCACTGAGAAGCATTCCGAGAGAAAGGCAAAAACATCGAAGATGGTAGACTTCCCGCTGCCGTTTGGTCCGAGGAAGACGGTTAAAGGGGTGATGCCTCTCAGCTCAAGGTTTCGAAGGGCTCTATAGTTCTTTATCTTCAGATATTCGATTCTTGGAACCGAATGTCTGGTGCGGTTTTCTTCAGTCATATCTCTGTCTCCGATGGATCATTTATATTATTTATCACAATCCCATAGGAGATAACCTTTGGCAGTGGCCCATGATGGAGAGCGGCGGATTCGACTATCATTTATTTCCTGGCCCGATTGGAAGATGCGCTCAATTTTTAAACTCTTGTTATTTATGTCAGCGACTAAAAAAACGCCAAGCTGGTACTTGTACTCATCCCCAGTAAAAGCGCACAATTTTTCTTCGTCTCTATCCGAATTGTCATTTGAATTCGACTTCTTAATCTCAATGACACAAAGATTGTGCTCATCAATACCTCTCTTATGAATTACGATATCAGGAATTACTGGTCTTTCTAGCTTTTTTACAGCATCTCCATGACGATTATATTCACAATCAACCTTTAAACCGTGGAAATGTTTTTGAAGATGTTCGGCCAACTTATGCGAGATAGAGCGTTCATTAGCGTCATTCGTCAGAAGATCTTGATCATCTTGCGAAAAATCGCAAATGCTGAGATTGATTTTATCTAAAATTTTCTGAGTTTCTTCTCTACTCATTCCCTATCCCCTTGCTTTCTTGCCCCCGCATCTCTACCGCCTTCAACTCCTCCTCCAATTGCTACACCGTGGGCAGGCTGCCTTTCAGGTTTCCGCATGCTCCGGCTTGAACTCGCCCGTCTTCAGCTCTACCACAATAAAGGAGCGCAACCTCAGGTGGTAGAAGAGCAGGTCCAGATAGAAGTCCTCGCCCCCGATTTCCAGGTGGTAGTTGCTGCCCACAAAGGCAAACCCAACCCCTAGATCGAGCATGAAATTCTTCAGGTGCTCCAGCAGTCCTCTATGCAGATCACGCTCAACAGCAGCGTCGTATGTGGTCAGGAATTCGAAATTATAAGGGTCCTTGAGAATCTGTCCCGCCAGCTCAGACTGCGGTGCTGGCAGGGTGCGTTGAAAGTTGGTGATGGCCCTGCCAGCACGTTCATGCAAACAGGTCTCGATCTGCGCCACCAGCACCGCTCGACTCCAGCCGTTCTCGATGCAGGCCCGGATGCACCATTGCCGCTGCTCGGGATCTTTGATCCGGGTAATGATGACCACATTGTGCCACCAGGATATTTGTGCAGCAGCCTGCTGCACAATTTCCTCGCACTGATAGGCCTCGGCAAAAGCCCTCATGTACTTAAGGTTGCGAGGAGACAATCCCTTCATCTCAGGGAACTCCCGGCGCAGGTCCAGAGCCAGGCGATCAATTACCTTTGCCCCCCAACCTTCTTGGGCCTGACGCATCAGAATCTTATGACCAATCTGCCAGTAGAGCAGAATCAGACTAAAAAAAAGAGGGTGATATCCCGCTTACAGGTCAATGCGCGGGATGTTGTCCACGGACTCGGGATTAGCCAGAGCAGAAAGGTCTCCGGTCTCCTTGCCCAGGGCCTTGGCCTTGATGACACGGCGCATGATCTTGCCGGACCTGGTCTTGGGGACATCCTTCACGAAGTAGACCTTGTCCGGGTAAGCGACCGGGCCCAGTACCTTGCGGACGTGGACGGAGATCTCTTTCGCGAGCTCGGGAGATTCAGCAACGCCATCTCTGAGTATGACGAAGGCCACGATCTTCTCGCCCTTGACCTCATCAGGCTGGCCGACGACGGCTGCCTCTGCGACCTTGGGGTGAGAAACGGCAGCGGACTCGACCTCAGCATTGGAGATTCTGTGTCCTGCAACCTTCAGCACATCATCGATTCTGCCCTGGATCCACCAGTAGCCATCCTTGTCGCGGGTGGCCTTGTCTCCAGCCAGGTATGTGCCGGGCTTGACCTGCCAGTACATATCCCAGTACTCCTTCTTGTACCTGACTTCATCTCTGAAGAAGGCACGGAGCATGCTTGGCCAGGGAGTCTTCTGAACGATGTTGCCGCCGTATCCCAGTGGCACGGAGTTGGCATCCTCGTCGAAGATATCGGTGTTGAATCCGGGCAATGGGAAGCACACAGAGCCGGGCTTCTCGGGTGTCATGACCAGAGGAGCGATGACATGGCATCCGGTCTCAGTCTGCCACCAGGTGTCGATGATGGGAGCCCTGTCAGAGCCGATGTTCTTTCTGAACCACATGTATGCTTCTGGGTTCAATGGCTCGCCCACAGAGGCCAAGATCCTTACCTTGGACAGGTTGTACTTCTTCACGAACTCTTCGCCAGTCTTCATGAACATCCTGATGGCGGTGGGTGCGGTGTAGAATACAGTGACACCGTACTTCTCAATGATAGACCACCAGCGGCCCAGGTCGGGGAAGTCGGGAGAGCCTTCGTAGAGAATGTTGGTAGCGCCGAGGCACAGAGGACCGTATACCACGTAGCTGTGGCCGGTGATCCAGCCGCAGTCTGCGGTGCACCAGAAGACATCATTGTCGTGGACATCCAATACCCAGGAGGTTGTCTGGGCCGGGCAGACGGCATATCCGCCATGAGCGTGCTCAATACCCTTAGGCTTGCCGGTTGTGCCGGAGGTGTAGAGGATGAACAGCCTGTCTTCTGGGTCGAGCATGACGGTCTCGCACTCTTCGGACTGGCCCTTCACGAAATCATCATAATAGACATCGCGTCCCTCGGTCATGGGTACTGCTACCCCGGTTCTCTTGACCACTACTACCTTCTGCACGGAGGGTGCATCCTTCATTGCCTCATCCACATTGGGCTTGAGAGGCAGTGGCTTGCCGCGCCTGTAGAAGCCGTCTGCTGTGACGACAACCTTGGCCTCAGCATCGTTGACCCTGCTGTTCAGGCCGCCGGAGGAGAATCCGGAGAAGACGATGGTGTGAATGGCTCCGATCTTGGCGCATGCCAGCATGGTGATGGGCAGCTCTGGGATCATGGGGAGGTAAGCGACGACTCTGTCTCCCTTGACCACGCCAGCGCTCTTGAGGGCATTGGCCATCTTGTTGACCTCTACATAGAGCTGGCCGTAGGTGATATCCCTGGCATCTCCAACGGGCTCGCCGATAAAGTGGTAGGCGACCTTGTCCTTATTGGCGCCCTTGGCATGCCTGTCCACGGCATTGTAGGCCACATTGATCTTGCCGCCGGTGAACCACTTGTAGTAGGGCTTGCCGGAGTCATCCAGGACCTTGGTGTAGGGCACAGACCAGTCAGCATAGGTCTTGGCCATCTCGTCCCAAAACTCAATATAATTATCAGAACACCACTTGCGCATCTCCATCTCAGTCTTGAAGCCCTTCTTCTTCATCCACTGATATGCATTGGAATACTCAATTATATCCTGTGGGGTGTTGAAAATCCTGGTCTCTTCCTGTAGAGCAGCCGTTTTTGCTGTTTCAGCCAATTTCATACCTCCTTCAAATCTCGATCTGGCGTTCCCGGCTCCCGATTTTGTCAGACTTGGTTCTTGAAGAGAGCTTTTCAGATCTCCAGAACATCTGTTTTGGCTCACTTTCTTCTTTATTGCATATCTTGCGCGCCGCTGGGAGCTCGATGAACTTCGAATTGAAGACTTCTTGCTCATTTATAAAGTTATCGCGATATTAATCTTCACTTAAATTAATGGTAATTATTTATTACTAGAATACTGCGTTGCCTTGCATCATTTTAAATATTTTTCGAAAATAAATGCTTGGATGTAAGCAGCACAATAATATGACAAAAAAAGGATATCGAAAAAAAAATATGCCCGCTCAGATGAGCGGGATGGCATCAACTGCATCGGGGTTGGACAGAGCGGACAGATCTCCGGTTGGCTTTCCTAATGCCTTGGCCTTGATGACGCGGCGCATGATCTTGCCGGATCTGGTCTTGGGCACATCCTTGACGAATAAGACCGTCTCTGGGTAAGCTACTGGACCCAATACTGTACGGACATGCTTGGCCAGTTCCTTCTTCAGATCCTCGCTCTCCTCCTGTCCGGTCCTGAGGATGACGAAGGCCACTATGACCTCACCCTTGACCTCATCAGGCTTGCCGATAACTGCAGCCTCAGCTACCTTGGGGTGAGATACCAGTGCCGACTCCACCTCTGCATTGGAGATCCTATGTCCTGCAACCTTCAACACATCGTCGATCCTGCCCTGGATGAAGAAGTATCCATCTTTGTCCTTCATGGCCTTGTCGCCAGCCAGGTATGTGCCGGGCCTGATCTCCCAGTAGGTGGACCAGTACTCCTTCTGGTACCTTTCGGGATCTTTGTAGAAGGCCCTGAGCATTGATGGCCAGGGTGTGTTGCTGACGATATTGCCTCCGGAGCCAGGGGGAACCGGGTTGGCTTCCTCGTCCAGGACATCGATATTGAATCCCGGGAGCGGGAAGGTCGCAGAGCCGGGCTTCAATGGAGTGATGGGCAGGGGAGATACCATGAATGTGCCGGTCTCAGTCTGCCACCAGGTGTCCATAATCGGCAACTTGCCAGCGCCAAAGGTGTTTCTGTACCACATCCAGGCCTCGGGATTGATGGGTTCACCCACTGATCCGAGCAGCCTCAGGCTGGAAAGATCGTACTTCTTGGCCCAGGAATCTCCGGCCTTCATCAACATCCTGACTGCGGTTGGAGCAGTGTAGAGGACTGATACCTTGTTGTCCTGAATTATCTTATACCACCTTCCCAGGTCTGGGAAGTCAGGAGAACCCTCATATATTATGCCGGTTGCACCAAGAACGAGTGGCCCGTACACAATGTAGCTGTGGCCGGTGATCCATCCGATATCAGCTGTGCACCACCAGACATCATTGTCCTTAATATCAAAGACCCAGTGCAGAGTCTGAGCGGGACCTACCTGGTATCCGCCATGGACATGCTCAATGCCCTTGGGTTTGCCGGTAGTTCCGGAGGTGTACAGGATAAATAGGCGATCCTCTGCATCCATCTTCTCGCACTCGCATGCTTCGGACTTTCCGGCCACCAGGTCATCCCACCAAATGTCTTTGCCCTCTTTCATGGGGACGGCAACGCCTGTCCTCTTGTAGACCACTACCTTCTTCACTGATGGAGTATTGGCAGTAGCCTCGTCAACATTTGGCTTGAGGGCCAGTGGCTTGCCGCGCCGGTAGAAACCATCCACAGTCACAACAACTTTTGCATCAGCATCCAGAATCCTGCTGTTCAGGCCGCCGGAAGAAAATCCAGAGAAAACAATGCAATGAATGGCGCCAATCTTGGCGCAGGCGAGCATGGCAATGGGCAGTTGAGGGATCATGGGCATGTATAACATGACTCTATCTCCCTTGACCACGCCCAGGCTCTTCAGGCCGTTGGCGAATTTATTGACCTCCTTTTCAAGCTGTGCATAAGTGATCTTTTGAGTGGGCTGATCGGTGGGCTCAGGCACGAATATATAGGCCACCTTATCTTTCTTGGCCCCCTGGGCATGCCTATCCACGCAGTTGTGGGTCACATTGCACTTGCCGCCCACGAACCATTTGGCATATGGTGGCTTCCATTCTAGGGTTGAGGACCAGGGCTCAAACCAATCTGCGTAGGTCTTGGCCATCTCTCCCCAAAACTGGATGTAGTTGGCAGAGCACCAGAGGCGCATCTCGCGCTCTGTCTTAAAGCCCTTCTCTTTCATCCACTTCATTACATTGGAGTTCTCTGCCAGATCCTTGGGTGCCTCGAATATCCTTGTCTCTTCCAGTAAAACTGATGTCTTTGCAGTTTCTTTTTCCTCAGCCAAATTTACAGCCTCCTTTAAAATCCCCACGTCTTCCCAACTCTCCGCCTGATCTGTCCTGATGCCAGGCAGCCAGCCCAACGCAGCCATCTGGCATTCCTTTTATTATCGCAATAGGGCCAAAATCCCAGCCAGCAGGAGCCATTGGAAATATTGTAGCGATCGATAATTAACCTGTTTTTTCATTTATAAATCTATCGAGGTGACTTAATATTATGATTGATAATTATCATTATTTAACATTATTAACAAAACACTCGGCTTTTAAAAATTACCATATTGTACAGATGAGAACGCAACAGCAATCAATCGAGACTTGATGAAAAAAAGAAGACTTAGCTCCGCTAATCTGATAAAAAAAATGGGATCCCCATCAGACGATCTTCGGGATCCCATCCACTGCTTCCGGATTCATGAGTGTCGATATGTCCCCAACAGGGTTTCCAAGGGCCCTCGCCTTGACGACACGGCGCATTATCTTGCCGCTCCTCGTCTTCGGGAGGTCGTTGACGAAGTGGATCTCCGTGGGCGCAGCCACCGGCCCAAGGGTCTTCCTGACGAAAGCGATCGCATCCTTTGCCAGCTCAGGGGACGGTTCATTGCCGATCCTCAGGATGACGAAGGCAACGATCGACTCGCCCTTGATCTCATCGGGCTTTCCAACTACTGCAGCCTCGGCAATCTTGGGGTGAGCCACCAGAGCGGACTCGACCTCGGCGTTGGCTATCCTGTGGCCTGCGACGCTGAGGACGTCATCGATTCTGCCCTGGATGAAGAAGTAGCCGTCCTTGTCCCTCTGCGCCTTGTCTCCGGCGAGATAGACGCCGCGGCGGCCGGGAACATCCCAGTAGAACTGCCAGTACTCCTTCATGAACCTCTCTTTGTCGCCCCAGAACGCTCTGAGCATCGACGGATAGGGCTTCAAGGCCACTATGTTGCCTCCGGATCCCAGAGGAACCTCATTCCCTTCCTCATCCAGGATGGAGATGTCATATCCGGGGAGCGGGAATGTGCACGATCCGGGCTTCAGTGGCGTGATGGGCAGCGGAGAGTTGAGGAAGGTTCCGGTCTCAGTCTGCCACCAGGTATCCATGATCTGGAGCTCGCCTCGTCCGATGTGCTCACGGTACCACATCCATGCCTCTGGATTGATCGGCTCGCCTACAGATCCCAACAGCCTCAGGCTTGAGAGATCGTATTTGGCAGGCCATTCTGGGCCCTGCTTCATGAACATCCTTATCGATGTGGGGGCGGTGTAAAGGACGGTGACCTTGTGGTCCTGGATGTTCTTCCACCACCTGCCGAAGTCTGGATAATCTGCAGCGCCCTCGTACATGAGGCTGGTCATGCCCAGAATGAGCGGAGCGTAGACGATGTAAGAGTGACCAGTGACCCATCCGATATCGGCGGTACACCACCAGACATCGTCGTCCTTCAGGTCGAAGACCCAGTGAAGCGTCTGAGCGGGTCCGACGGCGTTTCCGCCTGTGGCGTGCTCGATACCCTTGGGCTTGCCGGTTGTGCCGGAGGTGTAGAGGATATATAGCCTGTGCTCCGGATCAACCCATACCGGCTCGCACTCTTCGGACTGGCCCTTGACGAGATCGTGCCACCAGATGTCCCTGCCCTCTTTCATGGGGACATCAACGCCAGACCGCTTGAATATGATCATCTTCTCAACCGTGGGGGCACCAGCTGCGGCCTCGTCTGCATTAGACTTCAGGGGCACCGGCTTTCCCCGTCTGTAGAATCCGTCCACGGTGATGATCGCTCTGGAACCGCAGTCAGCTGCTCGGTCCATCAGGCCTTTGGAGCTGAATCCTGAGAAGACTACGCTATGAATGACGCCGATCTTGGCGCAGGCGAGCATAGCGATGGGAAGCTGGGGTATCATGGGCATGTAGATGCTGACCCGATCCCCCTTCTTCAAGCCGAGGCTCTTGAGGCCGTTTGCGAACTTATTGACCTCCTTATAGAGCTCGCCGTATGTGATCTTCTGGACTGGCTGGTCTGTCGGCTCTGGTATCCATATGTATGCGACTTTGTCCTTCTTTGCGCCCTTGGCGTGCCTGTCCACGGCGTTGTATGTGATGTTGATCTCACCTCCAGTGAACCAGTGAAAGTAGGGCATCTCCGAGTCGTCCATCACCTTGGTATAGGGCTTGTGCCAGTCAACGTACGTCTTTGCCATCTCGTCCCAGAACTCGAGGTAATGCTCGTCAGAGGAGCACCAAGCACGCATCTCCTTCTCAGTCTTGAACCCTTTCTTCTTCATCCACTGCATTACGTTGGAGTTCTCCACCAGATCCTTCGGCGGATTAAAGACTCTAGTCTCTTCCTGAAATACCGCCGTCTTCATCTTCTTTTCTTCTCCAGCCAATTTTCACACCTCCTAAATCAAAGCCTAATATTTCGCGCACTTTTCTCCTATCCCAGGGAAAACTTGACGCGAAGAACATGCCCGCTGTCCACTCTAATTCGTCACAGAGAACAGCAGTTTTGCACATTTCTGATTTGTCTTTCAGATAAATAAGGTTTTTGCTTGTTAATAATTATAAATAATAATGATTGTAGATCATATGGCTTGAAGAGACGGTCTAATCTAGAAGAGCCTCGAAGCAGACGTGCCCGGTCGCCGGAAGAATACTGTTAATGCCAGCTCATTTATGGTCACAGATCTGAGGAAATTAATGCAAAAATAGCATCGCGAGAGACAACCAGGGCTCTTTTCCGCAGCAAAACCTAAATAAAAAGCTGACTATGAATCATAATTGGAGAATTCCACCTAAATAATATGGAGTGGTTTCCATGATCTTTATCTGGCACCATCTTCCCAGATCCAGCGCGCCGGGGATCACAATGCCAGCATAATTGGCAGATCGGGCCTTCATGGTCTTGCCTCTCCCACACTCCGTCACAAGAGCATGCAATACTTTCCCCAGATAACGGCTATTCCTCCTCTCAGCGATCTCCAGCCATATTCGGGTCATCTCCCTCGAGCGGTCTTTCTTAATCCTGTCCGGCATGTCGTAGAGCCTGGCGGCTGATGTTCCAGGCCGAGGGGAGAATCTGGTGATATTCACCTTATCCGGCTGCAATCTCTCAATCAGGCTCATGCTCTCCTCAAAATCCTTATCCGCCTCGCCGGGAAAGCCAACGATAATATCAGTTATTATGGAGATGTCTGGATAGGCAAATCGAAAGGCGCTCACAAGCTCGAAGAACTCATCGGAGGTGTATCCGCGTCCCATCCTCTGCAAGATTTCATCTGAGCCGGACTGAACGGGGATATGCAGGAAACGGTAGATCTTTGGGCTCTGAAATGCCTCAATCAGCCTATCCTGGATGAGCCGAGCGCTATCGGGATTCATCATGCCAACCCTGAGCATAAAATCCCCTGGAATCTCAGTCAGCGTCTCCAGCAGCCCGGCCAGATCAGATCCAATATCAGATCCAAATGCGGCAGTGTCCTGAGCAGATATCTGTATCTCGGCTGTGCCAAGCTGTGCCAGCCTTTCCACGGCAAGGACCACATCCTCAACCGGGCGGCTCTTCAGCCTGCCCCTGGCCTTTGAGACTATACAATAGCTGCATGAGCCGTTGCAGCCATCCGCCACATTGACAATGCCGCAGCTCTCTCCTCCGGGAGACGATTCGCGAAGATGAACAGCAATATGCCTCTCGCGCAGCATTTCTTCAGATTGAAAATTCTGAGATTGTAATTGCCCGGATTGCATATGCTGCGAAGGCATGAGCCAACCATCAAAGAGTTTGGCGATCCTGGCGGCATCTCCTTGACTCAAAGGTCCCAATTGCCCCCGGCAGCGCAGCGATTGAATCGACTGGGGTATTGCCGCCGCCAGGCAGCCGGCGACGACCAGCTTCTCACCCTCCAGCTGCCGCAGCCGGCGGAGGATCTTTCTCTCCGTCCTTTCGGTGACCGCACAGGTGTTCACTATCACCATGTCAGCCTCCTTCAGGCCGGAAGGGATATGACCCATCCCCCTCAGGGCCTCTGCCAGATCCTGGGAATTTCCGAAGTTCGATGTGCAGCCGAAGGTCTCGATATAAAACCTCATTCCAAAGCCTCACTTGAGGCCGTCTCCTCCCTTCTCACCTGATAAATACCACTGATCGCCCCTATGACCGCCGGGGCGAGGAAAAAGCCGCCGATCCCTGCCACCAGAGCCCCTCCAAAAAAGGAGAGCATTACCAGCAATGGGTGCAATGAGGATCTGGTGGAGATGATATAGGGCCTTATGAACAGCTCTGAGGGGAGATAAATGAGGGTGGAGCTGAGGACCAGGAAGAATAAAGCACCCTCCAGGCCCACGGTGAAGTAGCGGTAGACGGCCAGGGGGACCAGGATCGCCCAGGAGGAGAGGACCGGGACCATGCCGGCGATAAAGACGATGCTCGCCAAGGCTATAGGCCGGGGTATGCCGAAGAGGAAGAATATCACCGCTGCGATCAGGCTTCCCACGATTGATGTATAGACGGTGCCGATGAATATGCCGCTCAGAATTCGGTCGATTCTATCGATGTACCGCTCAAGAACCTTCATCTCTCCGTCTGGCAGAAGGGATATCAACGATCCCACAAAGCCCTCGCCATCCAGGAGGATGAAGTAGCAGATGGGGAAGGAGATGAGAACGTTGATTATCCCCAATGAGGCCATCCTGCCGATTTGGAGGATGGGAATAGATGCTGCCAGAGAGGCGATCAGGCCGAAGGCATTCTCCAGACCGGAGATCAGGCTCTCCCTGGCCCAGGGGGGTAAGTCAGTCGCCGTCTGCTGCATGAGATATCCAAGCCAGTACCTGAGCGCCTCCTGGTTCTTTGCCAGGGCTATTATCTGAGTGGCCACCTCAAGGCTTCCCAGGCCCAGCATCAGGAATATGGGGACCACGACACAGATGGCAGCAACAAGCGACCCGAGCTTTTTTCTCTTGCCGAACCGGTCCCTTATGGGCCGGCCCACATAGGCAAAAACGCTGCCCAGGATTATGCCGTCTAAGAATGGAAAGGCAAAGCAGGCGGTCATGAGGACCGCGGCCAGGGCTAGGATCAGAATGCCCGTATGCTCTCTGCACCAGCGGTCAGGGTCGTAGTCCATGGGTCACACCGAAGAATGAAGCACCTTGTCTTGCCGCGGAATTCATTCGCTTGATAGATATGGGTGACGCTTTATTTCACAGCTAATTATTTCACTACAAAGAACACAAAACGCACAAAGGGGCCATAAAAGAAAAGACGGCACTCCCTCGAAAGCTCATCTTCTCTCAGGCATATGCCAGCTCCAGCATTCCCTCCAGCCTCTCCAGCCTCTCTCCAGGATCTTCGTTCTGCTCACGCACCCAGGCAACCAGCTTCTTTATTGCCCGACCGCTGTCGATGATATCTCCCGACTTCCCCACTCCCTCTCGCAGGTCTTCTGAGCGGCCGGTGATGCAGAGCAATGGCGCAGCATTCAGGCATACAATATCCCTTCTGTCTCCGCGGTCAAAACCCGACAGAACTCGAAGGAGCCTTACTGCCTCCTCTTCGATATTCCCACGGTTGAGAAGAGCAGACTCATCCCCCTTCTCCAGGCCCAGGTCGCAGGCATTTAGGGCATATTCCCTGATCCTGCCATCCTCATCCAGCTCTGCCACATCCGTCTTTCCAAGAGTCGAGAGTTCATCCATCCCCCGCAGATCGTCCCCGCTCCGGCCGTGGACCACAAAGGCCCTCTTGTATCCGATTTCTCTCATCGCCTTTGCGATAGGCAAAACCATCTCTCGGCTGTAGACCCCGCGAACGCCGTAAGCGGGCAGAGCGGGATTGGCCAGAGAGCCAGCGATGTTCAGAACGGTACCGAACCTGGTCTGAGAGAGGATCCTGGAGAGGGCGGAGGGATGGACCTTGCCGCTCATGCCGTTGAATATGCCTATCCCTGCCACTTCTATGCTCCTTTTCACCAGATCCACATCGCAGTCCACCTCGATTCCCAGCATCTCCAGCATATCCACTGTGCCGCAGCTGGAGGTTATGGCTCGAGAACCGTGCTTGGCCATGTTGATCTTGTCCGCCGCCGCCACAATCGAGGCTGCGGTGCTGATGTTGAAGGTCTTGATCGAGTCCATGCCCGTACCGCAGTTATCAGCCAACGGCCCCTGGACGCATGGGCGGACCTTCAATGTGTCCACCTCATATATCGCCTCCCAGATGCCGGCGATCTCCTCGGCTGTCGCCCCCTTGGCGGTGATGGCGGCCAGGAACGCCCCCTGCTGCAGATCCGGCTGCTCGTCATTCAGGATTTGGCGGAATAGATCTGAGGCTTCACCTCGAGTCAGGTTCCGGCCCTTGATCAGAGCGTCCACCTTGCCCCCAAAATGCTTCAGGCTCTCTTCCGATACCAATTTCAGCAAATCTTTCGCCATCTTCCCCTCGATTCGTCCCTTAAAACACTATAAACTTACTATAATTTCGCAACAAATATATTCAAGCTGCTATTGCTGTTATCTGCCCTAAACCGCACAGACAACCGACTTCAATCCTGCTCGCCTGGAGGAGTGCTCAAATGCATCCGAGATTCGGGCTAGATCAGCTCTTTTGGTGATGATCCAGTCCGCCCTGATCTCGCCTGATTCCAGGAGGCTGGCAGCCATTCTGTTCTGCCGGCTGCTGCAGCCATATGCTCCTGTTATAGTCTGCTCGAGGTAATGCATCGAGCGCAGGTCGATCATCCCCTCGTAATCGCCCGGCTGGGGCCCGGAGAATATGCATATCCTCCCCCCAGGGGCAAGCAGCCTCATCTGCCTTTGGCCGATCTTCACCTCAGGGGTGGCGGTGAGGATAACATCCACTCCCCTGCCATCGGTCTCGCTCAGAATCGTTCTTCCCGCCTCCTCGAACGGGTCCTGCCCTTTTTTCCGGTTGCCGGTGGACAGGTCGATCACCTGGGCAGAGGTATGCCTCTTGATCTCCCTGATCCGTCCGGGCAGCCTCTCTGCCAGCAGGATCTCTCCTGCCCCCCGCATCTCCGCCAGAAGAGCATGAAGAGCGCCAATTGGTCCTCCGCCCCAGATCAGGACGCTGTCACCCTCTCTGACCCTGGCCTGCTCCTGGCCGTTAATGCAGCAGGCCAAAGGCTCGGCCAGGGTGAAGAGGGCCGGGTCCACTTCCTCGGGCAAGCGATTTAGAGCGGTGCAAATGCCAAAATGCTCAGAAAAGCTCTGCGCGGGCAGGGCCATGTACTCGGCAAACCCCCCATCCATGTTGAAGCCGATTATCTTCATGTCCCGGCAGCGGTTGTCTGTGCCCTGCAAGCATGCATGGCAGTGTCCACAGGCGATGCCCGGCCAGACCTGGACCAGCTCGCCTGCCCTGATGTGATGGCCATCTGCCTGCGCTTTGCGGTCTATCTCTTCTATCCGGCCCACGACCTCATGCCCCAGGATGCGCGGATAGCAGAGGTCTCTGTGCCCCTGATCGAGCATCTTTATGTCTGTGCCGCAGACAGCGCAAGCCTCGACTCTGATCAGCGCCCCTCCCGGTGGGCACGTGGGCGTCGGCAAATCCATCAGCACAAGCCTCTTTGGACTCTTCAGCACGGCCGCTTTCATGGCTCGATCCTTGGTCCTACTTCTTGGGAAGCTCGACCGTCATCAATACCCGGTCGGTCTCACGAACCAGCTGCTCTTGAGTGAATCCATAAAGCCCGGCCAGAAGGCTGGCTCCGCCCATGCCCACCCCCTCTTTGACGTAACCCTGGGCATAGACCTGCAGCCCGGGAATCTTTGAGCTCTCCAGGCCTGGATCGGCATAGTAGTAGGTCCTGCCCGTAGCCTCCACTATTTGCCGGAAGTTGGCGGTCCTGTCCTCAATGATGTACTTCGTAGTGGCAATGGAGATGTCGCCCTCCAGATCCAGGGCTTTCGCCAATGCCAGCACCGTAGCCATCTGCGTTCCCCCTGCCAGCACCACTCTGCACCCGGATAAGCCGCTGATCAATCCCAGGGCGCAGGGCATCATGGGGTCGCCCAATTCCCGTATCGCCTCCATTGGATCATCCTTCAGGCTGCCCGGTACCACTCCTGCCCTGGCCATTGCCTCTGCGGCCACCTGCTCCTTGAGCCCTGTTGGATTGGAGACGAAGCTGCTGCTGACCTTTTCTCTGTAGCCGAGGGCCCTGAGGACGGCAAGAGCAGTGGTTGTGCCGCCTGCTATTGACTCCCCAATGAATATGCAGTCGGAGAGCCTGGCAAGCTTGCTTCCCAGCCGCCTGGCCCTCTCAAATGTCCCCTGGGGATCTATGACAGCGCTCTTTTTTCGGATGTCGCCTCCCGGCTTGCCTCCCAGCTCGACATAGGGGACGGCAGGCTTCTTTCGCAGGCCCGAGGCTACGAAGAGAGAATTTATGCCCGTCAGGTTCAGCGCCGCTTTGGTGACCACCGCCGGGGTGGGCGAGCCTCCGGGTGCCTCAGGCAGCTCGGGCATGGTAATAATTCTATTAGTCTCCACCAGCTCAGCGTCTGCGCCTGGTGTGTAGTCGGTCAGCTCGGGTGTGGTTCCTGCAGCAGAGAGTCCCGGTATCTTTCCAGTGTCGGTGTTGGAGATGATGCAGAGAAATAGTGGCCGCAAAGGGCGTGGCCCGAAATCGGGGTAGATCCATTCTGGCATGATCTATAATCCGGCGATCGGGTATATTAAATCAACGCTACATTATTTAATTCAAGTTTATTTGAATGGCGTTAAACTAATTTTGAACTCTCGCGCAGATGCAACCGATCGCTATTGAAGAGACTCTCATCTTCTTTTTTCTCTATTCCAATCGATATTGAAAAATCCCCCTGAGGTCTTCCGCCGGGCATTGCTCGACAAAAGCTTATAAAGGAGAAGGTGAGACTGGGGTTTGTTGTAGGCAAATGACGAAAAGTCTATCGCCGAATAGTGGGATACTGGAGGTTTATAATTGAGCTTAAGATACATGATTATTCCCCTGTTGCTTGCATTGCTCACAGCAGGCCTGTCACTGGGGCAGACCGCCGATAATACAAGCATTGTAGATGACAATTCCAGCATAGAGGCAGCTTTGGATCTGAATGCCACCCTGCCCTTGAACGAGAGCGCCCCTGTTAATGGGACGGAGAATGCGACCGCTGTCGCAGTCAATCTGACGCCAGCGATCTCGGGGCCGAATCTGAACTACATCTGGCAGTTCTCCGGCATTGAGGCCGGCCCAATAACCATGGTCCTTGAGCAGAATGGCAGCGATCTCTTTGGCCGGGCAAAATACGAGCCAGAGGGCGGAAAAGCCTGGAATGCAGATGTAATAGGCTCAGTGGCAGGAGAAAAAGTTGACCTGACCATGAGCGCCCTGAAGGATAATGTGCCGATCATCACCAGGTTATCAGGCATCTTGGCCAATGAGGACATCAGCGGCAACTTCACCCAGGCGAGCGAGGGCAAGATCATCAACAACGGCACCTTCAATGCCATGTGGATTAATCCGGACACCTCCAGCTACACTCCTGCAACGGTTGAGGTACCAGCGGTGGTAACTCCTGCTCCCGCAGAGGTCACCAGTGCCGCACAGCCCGCCGCTGCTGCTGTGAATAACACTAGCAAGGAGAATAAGGATAATTATTTCACCGACGTCCATGAATTCAAGGACAAAATCGGTCCTGGCGGCGACCTGAGCGGCATCCCACCAGGCATGGGCTGAATTGGACTTCAGATTGCGAAATGATGCGCCAGAATGCTGGCGCAGCAAATCTTTTTGCAGATAATGTAGAATGTGGTGGTTCTGAATGAAAGTAAATTGCTTGATGAGGGGATGGCATATCCTTCCTCTAATGATATTTCTCATCTGTGCTGCCGGTCCCTCGCTCGCCCAGGAGGCGGCCAGCTCAGATGCAGAGACGGTAGCGCTCGATCCGACAGCATCGCTCTTGGCACTGCCATCAATCGATGAATCCATTCAGTCTATCCTGGACCTGAGCTATATCTGGTCGGTTTCAGGTATCGAGATCGATAACGTGATAATGGCTCTCAATCAGGAGGATGAGATCCTCTACGGCCAGGCAAGATACGAGTCGAACGGCCAGGGGGCCTGGAATGCAGTGGTCGTTGGATCAGTAAAAGAGGACAATGTAGATCTGGTCATGACCTACCTTGATGACGGCTCAGAGACCTCCACCCGCCTGAACGGGACATATGATCTCTCGAACCAGTCGATAAGAGGCGATCTCTTGAAGGTGAAAGATGGCGAGATCTCCGAGCGGGGCACCTTCGAGGCCATATGGATCAATCCCGATACCTCCAGCTACGCCCCTGCGGTCATGCCCCAAAAGGCTGAGCCCTCAATCGTCCAGAGCGAACCAAGCAGCTCAGTGGCTGCCATGAATGAGTCTGTTGCGGTAAAATCTGGCACCCGCTCAGAAGATTACTACCACGATGTCCGGGAAGATGCAGAGAGGATCCTGACCGGGGTAGGCGATCTCAGTCAGATACCCATTGGAATGGGAGGAAGCGGTCTGTCTTAAGACCCATTTGCTCCTTTTTCGTTTTTATCTCCCTTTTCGTCATTTTCATGGGACTCGATGATCTCAGAGAGTGCATTCAAGACCACCTCCAACTCCGGACGGCCCAGGCCATATGTGCTCAGCTTGAACTGGCGGGTGAGGCCAGGCTTGATGCCGCACACTCCCCTCTCTTTCATCTCCCGGTAGAGGAAGTAGCGGCCTCCCTTGGCGGTCTGAGATATATCATAGAGCCTCTCGGTCAAAAAGAACATCAGATCGTGGTTATGCGGCCGATCCCCCACCTGGACCAGATCCATCTTCTCCATCTCGCCGGAAAACCAGCGGGCATTCTCCAGCTCCTCGGGCCAGCGGCCCACCCTTTCTACCACTGTCGGGAATGAGGCCATCAGGGTTAAGAGGGGCGCTCCCCGCACAGTGCAGCCCAGTAGCTCCACCTCCTTGTTCTTCTTGGTGGCGGAGAGCCTGAATATGATCCGGGCGTACTCCTCCGAGGCCCCCAGGACTCCCACCGGCCCGCAGGCGGCCATGGACTTATGGCCGCTGCCTACGATTATGTCTGCCCCCAACTCCCGAGCCTTCACCGGCATCCTGCCGACGGAGTAGGCGCCATTGAGAAGGAGCGGCACACCGTAATCGTGGCAGACATCAGCTATAGCTCGCGCATCAGCCAGATTACCGTAGTTGCCATCGGGATAGGTCAGGAGGGCCAGGGTTACGTTTCCCTTCTTCTCATAGGCTCTCTCTATAGCCAGAGCATATCCCTCAGAGTTTATGGCATAATCCGGCTCCTTGCTGGAGGGCACATACTCCACATTCAGTCCCGCTCGCTCCGCTGCCAGAACCGAGGTGTAATGGGCGTTGCCATCCATCACCACGAAATCCCCCTTCTGGCATAAGCAATGCATGGCAGCGAACTTCCCCTCCCGCGCGCCATGGGTGACTCTGACCTCATCTATGTCCAGGAACTCCGGGAGGATGCTGTGCACAAACTCCTCCACCGGAGGGTTCCTTATGTGATCCAGCATCCCGGCGCAAAAATCGCAGATGGAGTAGCCATCGCCCCACTCCACCAGAGCGGCCCTTGCCTCGGGAGTCAATATTCCACCTCTCTGCAGGGGATCGACATTTATCTGGGCGATATCCCTCTTAAGCCTGGTGAACTTCTCAAGATTTTCAAGCATTTGCATATCGATTGTCCCTCTTGCAGTATAATCCTTTGCCAGAATCAGGCAAAAGGTGATATATTTTCCAGGCGAATTCATTTCAATGGCTCTGGTGATAGGTCACCGCACAGCCCGCGCGCTTGCCGCAGAAAATAGCCTGGAAGGGATAAGAGCCGCGAAGCGCTGCCTTGCGGATTATGTCCATATGGATGTGAGGCTCTCCAGGGACGGCAAGCTCGTGCTGATGCATGATGATAGCGTGGACAGAAGCACAGACGGCAAGGGAATGGTCCAGGATCTGAACTGCATTGAGCTTAAGGCGATCCATGCCGGAAATGAGGCAGTCCCCACTCTGGCAGAGGCTCTATCCCTGGCAGAAGAGCTGGAGCTGGGGGTGGTAGTGGAGATGAAAGAAGAGGGCCTGGAAGCCCTGGTGGCTGATGCAGTGCCGAAGGAAAAGAGCATCATCACCTCCTCCTATCACGCCAGCCTGCGCGAGATCAAGGAGATCTCCGATCTTAAAACCGGCATTATTATCACCTCACTGCCCATAAAGCCGGTAGAACTGGCCCTTTGGGCTGATGCGGATGCCATATTTCCAGAAAGGACCAATCCCCGTCTTTTCAAGGAGGCGCATCAGAAGGAGCTTGAAGTCTACCCGGGAGGGGTCAATACGGTAGCTCAGGCGGCCTGGCTTCTCCGATTGGGGGCAGACGGTCTGCTCACAGACGATCCCTGTCTCATAAGGGAGGCGCTGGATCAGCCGGTCAAGGCCACTGGCCAGTCCAACTGCGAATACTATCCCTGCCACCATTTCGAAGGTCAGGACTGCACCCATTGCTTCTGTCCCCTTTATCCCTGCAGGGATGAGGAGCTGGGCAGGTTCGTGAGAACAAAGAGGGGGAAGAGGTTCTGGAGTTGCATCGACTGCAAGCTCGTTCACCGGCCAATTGTGGCAAAATATCTGGCAGAGCACCCAGAATCGACTACAGAAGAGCTCACGACCCTGGCGGACTGATCGACTCTCATCTCACCATAATGCCTTCAGGATAACCGATCTTGATCGAGAATATAGTTTTGCCGACGGAAAGCTTTATTGATACCTGATGGATAATGCAGGGCTCATGAGACACATTATCCTTGTACTGATTGCTCTGATTGCTCTGGTTGGGCTTATGCCAGGCGGCATGAGCAACGATCCTGCACCGTTCGATAATGGAGAGATCAATGAAGCGGGGGATGAATCTCTGCTGACTACTCCTTCCATTGCTGCTTTCCTGAATGACAGCTGGGCGCCAACCCCATTCGTGGCACCTCTTGCCAGCGCCCCTCTGTATGCCAAGAAATCTTTCAACAATAATACCACCAACACCACATATGCTATCTTGGATTTCCTGCAAAACGACACCAACAATGCAACCAATACCAGCCTGGCCACATATATGGTCGAAGGGGGAAACATCTATCAGTTCCTGAAAGATGACTGGAATCCCTCAACGCCGGTTGAGGTCGTCAAGGGCACCCCCTACACCAAGGGCAAGATGAGCTAGGTTCTCATCCGCTGAACTTTTTTTCTCAGGATTTGGGCGGCAGCGGCTCGCAAGGGCGCACTGCTGTCCTGATTATTTGAATTTTATGCTTTTGCACCAGAGTATCTTTTGAGATTGAGGCTCACCACATCAAAGGGGATGGTGTGTTTATCCTGCTTAAGAAGGATCTGCAGCATCTCGTGTTCTTTGCTATAGGATAGAGCAACCTCTTTAGCGTAGCTTATTCCCTCAGCAGTGAGCATATACTCATACCTCTGCAGCCACTGGCCACGGATCTCATAGTGTCTTTGGTCCTGATAGATCATGCCATTGGCAACGAGGATCTGAATATCCTCGAAAAGCCTCTCGCTATAGGGGAATCCGTATTCAGAATGAAAGGAGTAATCAAATAGTCCTGAAAGCCCACCAGGGCCCAGGTCCCTGAGCCTGGCCACAGTCCTGTAGAGCCAGGTTATGTTTCTGATCCGGGGAACCAGGATCTTCTCACCGTATCTCTCGGAGAGCATATTGTGCAAAGCATAAAAGAGCAGCAATAGTCCATCGATGGGAAGATAGCTCTCGGAGCGAATAAAGGACAGCAGCTTTGCCGCTTGCTCCATAACTTCATCAAGGGAGATCTCCGACCGATCGTCGGAGAAGAAGGATATGGCGATCTGGCGGGTCAGCGACTTTACCAGGCCCGCAGCCAGGGCGGATTCGTCATAGAGAAAGCTATCCGCCTGGGTTCTCATGGACCTGGGCACTCCGCTGCCCGCGGTGATGCTCACCAGGGCCCCATATTTTTTGCAGAGGGTATCCTCGAAGAGCTTTCTCATCCTCCCATGGCGGGAGATGGTGGACAGGGCCATTCTGATATCCGGCGCGAGGGACCGGTGGTCGAACCTGGCCGCCAGCGGTATCTCCTGACCGAATTTTATACGCTGCAGGAGATCCCGTGAGACATCATCTCCCTTCTCCCAGATGAACCGCAGAAGGTCCGGATCGGTGTACTCCCGGAAGAATAGTTCTATCCTCCTTTTGGCATCATCCTGATTCATCCTGGACAGAGCGTTCTCCAGCGCCATGAGAAGCATGGCCCTTATGGATTGGACAGAAGGATGATAGATGAGGGCGTTATAGTGATGAGCCCGGGCGATGAGCATCGATTCCGCTGCCGTCTGGGACATCTCTGCCCGATAGTCACCCTGGCCGACGAGGACTATCCTGCCCTTGCAGATGGTGAGGGACTGCAGGATCTGGTCTGTATCCACCAGGCCCAGGGAGACGCCAGAGTGATGGGAGTCTCTGAGCAAAAAGTCCACTCTGTCTGCATCCAGGTCGCCAACTATGATCTGCCCCAGAGGCGGAATCCTTCCCCGGGCTATGTCTGCGACCTCTGCAAAGAGCTTGTCCGCATCGCCGAAATCCCTCTCTGCAATCCTTATGGCCTCTTGGCCGAAAGGATGGCAGGAGATTATATCCTGAGTAAACTCCTCGTGCCCGGAAGCTCTTTTGCCCTTCAACTGGGGCTGAATCTCGGGGTTGCGGCTTAAGACCCCCTCAACGGCATGAGAGAGAGCGGAATGACCCAGGTCGTGGAGCAGGCCGGCTAAGCGAACCTTTCTCACCTCCTCAGAGGAGAGACCCAGGTGCCCGGCCATTCGCCCGGCCATATGCATGGTTCCCAGGGAATGCTCGAATCGGGTGTGGTTGGCCCCGGGATAGACTGCTTCCACCAGGCCCAGCTGCTTTATCCCTTTAAGCCTTTGAACTGGACGGGATCGGATGATCTGCCACTCCAGCGGATCTGGCGAGATGGATCCATGGACTGGATCGCGAATGACCTCTCTTGCCTCGCTCACGAAGATCGCCTTATTATCGCTGATAGTTCGGCGGTTTTTTGATTATTCACTTCGGTGCGAGCAGCAAAATTGCCGCCGCTAGATCACCTTTTGCCTCCAGGAGGGCCGCTCTTGCATCTTCATGATTTGCACCCGTCTGGGCGACAACCAGGTCCACATCTGACTCGGGGATCTCAAGCTCCGGTCCCTCGTTTGCCTCCGTTCCGGAGAGAGGGCGCTCAGTGGCATCGCCGGATATTTGATAGCTGCGCTGCCCATGGGCATCCATTATCGCGACAGAGGCGTTTTGTATAACGATCTCCTTATCAGGCATGCGGATGACAACCTCAATGACTCCTTCCAGCTCATCGATGTCTATTCCCATGCTTTTGAGCATGCCTTTCATCTTCTTGGGGCTCATGCCGCCCCTTCCTCCTAAGCCTCCTAAACCAGGAAACATGTCAATCACTCTAATCTAAGGAGTCGATATTATCGTAGGTAAAGATATCTGTCACTATTGTGTGCAAAGTGGATTGGATATAATGGAATCGAGCTTATCAGTGGTTTCCTGCATCGGAATACAGCATCATCTTTATAAAGAGAAAATATAAACCTTTTATTCAGGGTGATCGCATGAAAAAGATGATCTTATTGATTCTGGCTCTATGCTTTGGATCCTTAGTGGGAGTTACTCTATCTCAAAATGATGAAGTTGACAATGCTGCAACCATGACCGTCCTTAAACAGGATAGCGGCACAAATCTCTCCCAAATGAATATGACTCTGTATAGCGTCGCTATGGACATGGACGCATTCTCTGTGGGCGAGGCCGTGAAGTTCACTGCACCAAATCCCGGCTGGAAATTGAAGCAGGTGAGGGTTGCAGGCTGGAATGGCTTCGATGGAAATGCGACATCCATTCCTGAATCTGAAAACTTCCTCATCGAGGTCAGAGACGAAAAAATGAATCTCCTCTACAGGATGGCAGATACCCAAAATGCTTACTTCACATTTCCTGCTATAATTCTCCGAGCCATAGACTTGCCTTCAGTTCCCGTGACGGATGAATTCTATGTGATCTTCTATGACCGGGGCTCGATGTTCATAGGTATGGAATTGGAAAATTCTACCGGCAGCTCTTACTTCTATGATAGCGTGTATTCGGAGCTGCTTCCAGTCGAATTCACAGACCAGAGCAATACCACAACCAGCATAAATTGGCTGATCAGAGCAGTTGGCGAGTGAAAGAGCAGGCTGTGTCCTGCAGACGAATTGCGGTCTGGTAAATGATCTGCCAGACTGCAATAAAGACTCTTCAAAATCTTTATATGGGCCAGATTCATCAGAATATACGGGGTGATCATTTGAATAAGATGATATTTTTGATATACGGGCTATGCTTTGTGGCATCGTGCTTCGGAGCCATGGCTGCAGATACGTCATCGGAATCCGGCTATACCACTCTTGCGCAGGATAGCGGCAAGAATGCCTCCTATATGAATATCAGCCTGTTCACCATAACCGATGAGTTTGAGATCGAAGGTCTGGATGTAGCAGAAGCCGTCAAGTTCAAGGCACCCAGTTCAGACTGGAAGCTTTATGGTGTGAAGGTCCTGGGCTGGAGCGATTATAACAGCACCGATTACAGCTACAACATGGATAGGAACTTCCTCCTGGAGATCAGAGATAAGGACCTTCATCTCCTGTACAGATTTGCTGATGCTCAGAATGGCTACTTCCTCACCGATCAAGGCCCAATCTGGGGAGTCATAGAGATCCCACCTTTGGCGGTCACCGAAGACTTCTATGTGTTATTTTATGATCGCGGAGGAATGGTGGTTGGCATGGAATATAACAACGGAACTGGCAACTCCTTCCTGTACGGCAATGGAATTCTCACGCCGGCACAATGGACCACTGAGGCCAATGAGACGATCGGAATCAACTGGATGATAGAGGCTGTGGGCAAGTGATATTCTGATTATGCCAGGAGGATCCACCAGCGATCCTCTGGCGATCATCCTGCGAAAATAAATTATAGCTGCACATCTCAAAACCTAAACGATGTTTGAGTCTCGAGTTGTCTGCATCTGCGGCCTTCCAGGAATTGGAAGCGTGGGAAAAGTGGCTGCCGACTACCTAAGCAATGCTCTGAAATGCAGTAGCATTAAACCGTTCTATTCCCACAGTTTTCCGCCCCAGGTAATGGTTTCTGATGGCCTGGCGGAGCTCATGCATGCAGAGCTATTGCGTTCCCAAGACATGGCGAACATATTCGTGCTCTCCGGGGATACCCAGCCTCTGGATGTGCAGGGGATGTATCAGCTGGCAGGAGAGATTTTGCAGGCAATAGAATCTGAAGGGGTAACGGATGTGATAACCCTGGCCGCATTTGTGGGAGATGCGACTGCGAAGATACTCGGCTCGGCCACAGATCCTGAATCGGCAGCTATTCTCCATGATTCTGGGATTCCCCTGCTACGCAGCGGAGCTATCGGCGGGATGAACGGCCTTTTGGCAGGGCTCGCGCCCCTCTATAATATGAGAGGCTTTTGCCTGTTGGGAACAAGCTCAGGAGCCGATCTGATAGATATCCCGGCGGCCACAAACCTTCTTTATGCCATCAGAGACCTGTTCAAGCTCGATCTTGATTTCTCCCTGATGGAGTCGATCCTCAATGAGCCGGATGAGCCCGTCCCGGAAGAAGTGGACATGAACTACTGCTAAATTAGCCTAGCTACCAGCGATCCCCTTGGAACGGCCATTTTAGCCGCCACAGGCTCGCACTTGGCTCGCAGTATGTAGATCAGCCTGCCCTTCAGCCTCTGATCGAACTCGGACATGGTCTCGAAGTTGCCCATGCCCTTGGACAGTATCAGCCATTCCGGATCGAATAGAAGGACCGAGGCCTCTGGGCTCAGGTGCTCAAGTGCCGTTCCCACCACATTGCCGGTTGGTATCACATCCACGTCAGAGAAGCTCTTAAATTCATCGGCGGTGACATCATTGATGATGGGCTCGGACTTCGATCCCACCACCACGGTCTTGCCCATCTCCTTTAGCTTCTCGATTACGAATAGATCGAATATGACCTCGCCGCAATTGTCTGTCAGATAAAGTATCTTGTCAAAAGACTGGAGCCGTCTTTTCAATTCAGCCATATCCGCATGCAGGTTCTCTTGAAGGGTGTCAGCAAAGACCCTGCCGAATGTCAGGTTATCAAAATCGTGGCCCTTGACCCCAAACTCCATGGAGTTGGCAGCCGAGGCAATTCTGATCAGGGCCTCGATCTTATCCTGGGACTGTTCATAGAACTCCATTGCCCGCGGCAAGAGGTCCCTTGCCACCCGATTGCTCTCCTCCTTCAGTTCCCGATATGGATCTGAGCTTCCGCTTCGCCTTTTAATGATGAGCTCTCTTTCCGTGCCCATAAGAGCCGGAACACCGCCCTTATGGCAAGCCATGAAGTCCAGCAGCTCCTCTACTGCCGCTTTCTTATCCTCCTCCCGGGTGAAGACCATATCGCACTCGAACTTCGCCCGGTCCAGAAGGCAGGGATAACAGTTGGAGGCCACCCTCAATACGGCCACCTTCCCGACAGCACCCGAACGATATCGGGAATGACCCTCTCACCTACGTGCACACAGGATCCGCCGCTGAGAACGAAGACCAAACCCTTATCGCCCACAGCTTCCTTTACTATCTGAGCCATCCGGTGATAGGCCTCGAAGGTTAGGTTGAACCCACCGTAGTCGTCCTGATGGGAGTCGTGCCCGAAGATGACAAAGGCTATCTGAAAGTCGAAGTCTCTTGCCAGCTCCAGACTGCTCTTGAGGGCAGAGAGGAATCTCTCATTATCTGCTCCGAAGGTGAGGCCGATATCGTAATTGTTCCTCAGTGGATCATGCTCCTCACCGGTGCCGCTGTGCAGGTTGATGTGAAATACATCTGGATCGTCCCTGAAAAAGTCGCGCGTACCATCGCCGAAATGGGGATCCACGTCCACTATGAGAAAGCGCTCGAAGCCCATCTCCTCAAGACGCAGTATGGCGATCGCTACGTCGTTGAAGTAGCAGAATCCCCAACAGCTTCCTCTTGAAGCATGGTGCCCGGCGGTTCCGGTGAAGGCGAAAGCGGACTCTGCCTGGCCAGAAGCCACCATCTCTGCGGCCATCATCACGCTCCCTGCGGACAAAATGGCCACATCCCGGTATTGATCCGTCTCCATGTTGGCCATGTGCGCCTCGGTATGAGCCTTCGCCACCAGCTCTATTGGAGCGGGTTTGGCCCGAAACACCTGCACCTCAACCCCGTCCACCAGCCCGGACTCCATCAGCTTCTCGAAGGATGGTTGAATCCTTTCCTTCAGAACGCTAAAGCCATGCCTGCCGAAATCCTCATGATATGTAATTGCAACCTTCATAGGGCGACCCCCAAATTCTAAAGCTCGGTTATGCGGGGATACCTCTCCAGCAGCATTCCTTCTACCACTATTGGCATAGACCTCTTGGCATCCCTGACTGCGCTATCCAGCTCCCAGTCCGATGAGGAGCAGATGGTGATCAGAGGCTCGCCCTTCTTCACCCTCTCACCCATCTTCTTGTGGATTATGACTCCCGCTTTCTGGTCCGAGGGGGCTCCAGCCATGCGAGCCACCTCTACAAGGCGTTTATTGTAGAAGGCCACCACATATCCTCCTGCCGGAGCTAAAATTTCCTCGCAGTTCTCGCCGATGACGATATCCTCGCTCTTCACATTGGGATTGCCTCCCTGGGCTGCGATGATCTCCATCAGCTTGGCATGAGCCTTTCCACTGGTGAGGATCTCTTCTGCAGCAGAGTAGCCTTCTCCCCGTCCTGCCACTCCACCCATCTCCAGCAGTATGCCAGCTAATGAGAGGCTCTTTTCCCTCAGGCTATTTGGACCCGGCTTATTCTCCAGAAGGGTAAGCGCCTCACGCACCTCCAGAGCCGGTCCTATGGTTCTGCCTACGGGAGAGCCTCCAAAGGTCATGGCGCATTCCACCCGAATTCCCAGCTTATCACCCAGGTCTATCAGGTCCTTGGCCAGGGTCCTGCCTTCAGCTGGCGTGGGCAGCTTTGTGCCCGGCCCTACGGGCATATCCACTACCACTGCGTCAGCGCCCACGGCCCCTTTCTTGGCCATGATGGAGGCCAGCATCTGGCTATATGGGTCTATGGATAATGCATACTCCGCTTTTATCAGCTTATCATCTGCAGGGGCAATATTTGTAGCTCCGCCCCAGACTATGACTCCGCCCACCTTCTCTGTGATCTCCTTGATCTCTGCCGCACTGAACTCCACCGGGGCCAAGACCTCCATCAGGTCGGCTGTACCGCCCGCCCCGGTTATGGCCCGAGAGCTGGTCTTGGGAATGAGAAGGCCTGATGCTGCTACTATGGGCACAATGAGAAGGGATACTTTGTTCCCGGGAACGCCACCGATGCTGTGCTTGTCCATGACCGGATGGGTGTCATAGTGGATCCGCTCTCCGGTCTCGATCATCGCTTTGGTCAACCAGACCACCTCCTCAGAGGACATGTTATGGATATAGGAGGCGGTGACATAAGCAGCAAGCTCAATGTCGCTGAGGTTGTTGTCCACGATGTCCTGCACAATGGTTCGGATCTGATCCTCGCTCAGCTTCTCGTTATCCATCAAGCTTTTGATATGACAGATGGAAGCAGGCCTCGGTGCAGGCAGGATATCCACATCCACAGGATTATTGAGATCCTTAAGAGCCTCGGTGAAGATCCCGATCTCCCCAGGCTTGACCATCTGCATGGTGGTATCAAGCAGGGCGGTGGTTGCAGCCCCCTTGGCCCTCACCCGGACCCGGTCTCCAGGATTCAAGCCCCTCTCCCGGGCATCAACGATATTGAGCATGACTTTATGCTGACCTATCTCTATGTCAAAGGGTCGAACTAGCAGCATTTTTATAACCTCTTTTGAGTAGCTTTTTCAAGCAGCGAAAGCGATCTTATCCATTCTCCCCGCGCTTCGCGGGTGGTTCCCACCACAAGCCGAAGACCGTTGGCAGTCTCCTCCAGTACGCCCTTGGCTTCTATCCTCTCTCCAGGGAGGGCCTGGCCGGCGTAGGTATGAGTGAAGCAGAGAATCTCCTTTACCTCCGGATGATCCAGCCGGAAGATGGCGGGGCTGTCAAAGGCGAACTCGCAATCTGTAACCTGAGCCTCGACCAGCCCCTGGCCGACGGGACGGCCCTCATCCAGCGGCTGGATCTGGTTCCAGTCGCGGGTGAAGAGCAGATCGAAGTAGGTGCCGTCGATCATGCCCCGGTTTCCTTTTCTCTTCTCATGGAGCATGAACTCCTCCAGGCTGATCTCGGGTTTTCTCTTGGCGTAGATTTTTTTCCAGGTATCTTCATCCAGGTCCTGGATGACACTCTCTCTCTTTGACCGGTCCACTATATCCCTTGCCTTCCACCACATGGGACCATAGACCACGAAATCGATATCCGAAGCAGGTGCCTGCAAGCCTATGAGCCTGGAGCCGGTGATTCCCATCTCCTCCCAGGGCAGACCCGCTTGATTGAGGATGAGGGCGATCTTCTCTGTCTTGGGATCCTTCTCTGCCACAGCTCTCAAGCCCTGGGAGGGATCGTAGAGCCGTAGGACATCGGATTCGGGGACCACATGAAGGTCCTGAATATAATCCGGCCTATTCTGGCGCAAAAAATCGAATGCCTGGTCGAAGTCCATCTTTCGGTAGCGTATGCCTCCGACAGCACGCTCCCCTGACGGATCGGGAATGTAGCGGAGCAGGGAGCGGAGTCCGTGAGGGTGGTTGTAGTCCGAGACAGCAAAGATCCAGCCCTCATTGGTTTCGAAAAAGTCTCTGATCCGGGCCTTCACTCTATCGCCTTCAACGCTTTGTCCAGGCCAGCGCCCGGCCGGATGATTTTTCTATTCTCCAGGTCCAGGAGGGTTGAGGGCTGGCAGTATTTGCATCTGCCACCGTCCACCACCAGCTCTACTCGATCCTCTATCTCTTTTGAGACCTCCTTAGCGCTCACCGGCGCTGGCTGGCCGGTGCGATTGGCGCTTGTGGAGGTGATCGGTCCGGACTTATCGATTATCCTGAGGGCAGACTCGTGGTCCGGGAACCTGATGCCTACCTGGGATGAGCCGGCGGTGAGAATGTCCGGAACTATGCTCTTTTTTCGCAGCAGGATGGATATCGGTCCCGGCAGAAGATCCTCCAAAATGTCCATGTCCTCATCGCGAACCTCGGCCACGTCTCTGAGCATCTCCAGGCTCGAGACCGCCAGAGAGATGGGCATGGAAAGAGGCCTTTTCTTGATCAGAAAGACCCTCATAACTGCCTGCTCATCCAGAGCATTGGCCCCCAGGCCGTAAACGGTCTCAGTGGGATAGACTACCACACCCCCTCCAATGATAAATCGAGCTGCACTGGGTATCATGGATTATTTCCGCTTGATGTTGGCTATGTCCCCTAAAGTGAGCCCCCTGCCGGAGCCTCCGGACTTGACCTGAGCCTCGCTGGCCTGATCGGTGAGCTTGATCTTAAGCTCCCTCTCCAGCTTCTTTCTGACTTCATCCTCAGGTGAGATATCCTCTCTCTCGATCTTCTTCAGGAGCGTGGCCTTCTCCTTGATCCTCGCTCCCAGCTGCTCTGGCGTGAGTCCCAGGCCCTCCCGAGCCTCTCTGATCTTGCGCCCGAAATCCGGAACCAACTCCACCAAATCCTTGAACTGGTCGCGTGGTTTAGGCCTCATGACGGTGAAGGCCCTCTCCACAGGAACCATCTTCCGCGGAACTGGTGTCCATTTGTCCTCTGGTTTTCCGAAGCGCGCACAGCTCTTGCAAACTTCCATAGTTGATCGGTCAATAACGATCTTTTGGGGTGAACCTGAGATTTCGGCGCCGCAAATCTCACATTGCTTCTCGGTCATTTCGGAAACCTTTATACGGGTCAAAGTTTAATAACCTTTGTAATTATGGATAGTGGAGAAGGCATGAATGAGTCACAGGCTGGCGCGGATTTCTCGCGCTACATCCTGGACCGGATGCGCCAGCTGGAGGAGCGTAACCTGGCGCTGCGTGAGCAGAAGGACCGCGTGGAAGGCGAGAAGAGGCTCATAGAGAACCAGAAGCTCAAGTTCGAGCGTGAGGCCCGGAAGCTCAGAAGCGAGCTGGAGCGCCTGCGCGTCGGTCCGATGATCGTGGGAACCATCGTCGATGTTCTGGATGAAAACCGGGTTATCGTCAAGAGCAGCACCGGCCCCAGATTCGTTGTTAGTTTATCCCAATTCATAGAGGAGGAGATAAAGGTCGGGGCTCAGGTAGGCTTAAATCAGCAGTCATTCGCGGTGATGTGCGTTCTGCCCTCTCCCCGCGACCCGGCGGTATTCGGCATGGAGATCGAGGAGGCTCCAAATGTACAGTTCTCTCAGATTGGCGGTCTGGACACCCAGATATCCGAGATCAGGGAGATCGTGGAGCTCCCCCTGAAGCGACCAGACCTTTTCACCTCGGTTGGAATCGAGCCGCCCAAAGGAGTTCTCCTCCACGGCCCACCAGGCACGGGCAAGACCATCCTGGCCAAGGCAGTTGCTCAGAGCACTGAGGCCACATTCATGCGGGTGGTGGGCTCGGAGTTCGTGCAGAAGTACATCGGAGAAGGGGCACGCCTGGTCCGCGAGCTGTTCGAACTGGCCAAGAGCAAGTCCCCAGCGATAATATTCATCGATGAGCTTGACGCCATAGGCGCCCGCCGCATGGATGGTGCGACCAGCGGGGATCGGGAGGTTCAGAGGACCTTGATGCAGATCCTGGCGGAGATGGATGGCTTTGATGCCAGAGGGGAGGTCAAGCTGATCGCTGCCACCAACCGTCTGGATATGCTAGACCCAGCTCTCCTCCGGCCAGGCCGCTTCGATAGGGTGATCGAGATTCCCCTGCCCAGCAAGGAGGCGAGGGAGTCGATTCTCAAGATCCACACCCGGGGCATGAACCTGGACCGGGATGTTAACCTGCGGCTGATAGCCGAGCTCTTAGAGGGCTCAAGCGGAGCTGATCTGAAGGCGCTCTCCACTGAGGCGGGCATGTATGCCATCCGGGAGGAGAGGACTACCGTCTACCAGAGCGACTTCGAGAGGGCAGCAGCCAAGATCCTGCTCAAAGAGAGGAACCAGATGGCTGAGCCTGAGGGGCTCATTCAGCAGTACATCTGAAGCATCGAGAAGCACGAGCGCAATTGAATACCCAAGACTGTGATCAGATCAGGCGATCAGTTCATAGCCGGCCGCTCCGGTGGTGTGGTCGGGGCGATCATTCCCTGGCGCGGCGGCTTTGCGGGCGTGGCTCCTGCCCATATTTTTCAACAGGTGGGGACAAGAGAGTTGAGAGTGGGTGGGATCACCTGCCGGGTATCCTATATTCCGGATGATGCCGATCTGGCCTTTTTTCCCATTCACGCTCCCTGCCAGTTGACGGCTCTGGGCAAGCCTCATCCGGGCGATGCAGAGCTCGTGAACGCCCGCCATTCCATCGCCTGCCGGGTATCCGATTCCTCCTGGTCGATCGTATATGTCATCCTTCCTCCTGGGGACCTGCCGGGACCTGGGGATAGCGGCTCAGCCCTGGTGCAGGATGAGAGGGTTGTAGGGCTGCTGCTCTCCTTAAACATGCACACCTGCCGGGGGACAGCGGTATCGGCGGAGATGATAGAGAGGGAGATCGGGAAATGATGCTGGGTTCTTCGCTGTTTTCTATGCCACTATCTCTCTCCCGTTTTTGTGATTCTGTCCCTCTGGTAAAATTGAGATTATTGTACATTACCAACACAATTTAGCGAAGAGCAAAATATTATGAGAAAGTATGAACAGGTGGAGATGGAAGGAGCTGGGGCGGCTGCAGCCATAGAGCAGGCCGGATGCCAGGGAATTACCACCAGATTCATGATGATCCGGGGGATCTCAGATCTGCCTCGTGCCAAAGGGAAGAATAAGGGCAGAAAAGAGCGAGATGCTTGGAAGGCTTACGCATCCAATGCAGCTGCTGCTTTTGTAATGGGATGGATCGCTGAGGGGCTGACGATGCCGCCTTCGGCTAGAACTCCCGATTTATGAATGTCTTCGCATTGGATCTGGATGTTCAGGATATTCTTCATTCAGATGCTTCTTCTCTGGGCTGGTGGCCACGAAGTTGGCGACGGCTATGGCGATCTGGAGATCAGTGCAACTAATATGCTTCCTGGACAACTCTCATATTGCTTTTTTAAATTCTGCATCTGCAGAACAATTGTGTCCAACCTATCAAATCCTCAACGGCTTCATTTATATCTAAGCCCCCCCGGCGTTGAGGGGGCCCCTTTGGCCGCGGCCCGAAGGGGCGACTCGCGGCGTGCGCAAAAAAAACAGTCTGTGTAGATCAATCTTAGCCTTGATAACAGCACTCGATTCGCGAAATCGTTATATTCCGAACCTCTTAAAAAAAGTTCAAACTTTCACCTGGGCCCGCCTGGCGAATTTTTCATTTAATTGCTTTATGACCTGAACAGCGTGGCACTTACTCCCCACTAAAATTTATCCGTCTGTTA
>WOYM01000001.1:0-18077 GCA_011620785.1 Methanothrix sp.
GGCACGAGCTGATATTGATTTAGATAGACGGCAACAGATTTGATATGAAAATGGGCCTCACGCATATCGATGCAATCTCTCCTGCATGCGATTGATGTCTTTGAGAATGCCTTCATGCCAGGACCCATTTTCATGCCTCATGGGTGCCTAACCAGGCATGACGGTTTCAAACGAGTTCCATATTGAACCGGATATGCAACTTCTTTGGGAAAGGCGGCCTTATAGGAGGCAAATCGAATACTTGACGCCGTTCATAATTCGTTGCTTCAACGTCGCATAGAGACCGACCGCAAAATTCACATTTTGTAACCTGATGAACGATCTCGCGATCAGGTTTTTCCGCCCATTTCCAGGGTGTTTCCCTTATGCCCCTTCTGACCGCCAACAGGTTTGCCACTCGGCTTACGCTGACCTTTGATCGTTCTAAATTGAGCATAGGATCTGCATGGGTGCAATAACTGCTTCAGGACCTTCCTTATAAATTGCCGAAATATCTTCGCGACTCAAAGTGATGGTATGCCTGATTGTGATGAAGAGAGGGAATTACCTGGATCGATACCCTCCTTTAGGATTTGACGAGAATTGCGCCCCTCCATTATCTCAGTTATATGATTAGCATTAATATTTAAATTTTGGGTCGATTATCGCTTCAACTTCATTGTGCATCGGAGGATTTATGAGAGGAGATCATCAATACAGCTTTCGAGGTTCGAGGCGTGCAACTAGAATTAGAAGATCCTTATGTGGTGGTCTACAAGCAGATTCATGCAGTGGTTGATGATGATGCTAAAAGGGTGGAGCTTTTAGAGAGGTCCTCCTGCTATGGCGGATCGGCCTGGGCCAGATACCATTACTCCCGCGGTCCCCTGGTCATAAGCTCATGCAACCAGGGTGAATGGTTCCGCTATATGCTCAACCCCGGAAGCGTTGACCTGGACCTTGTCTCATCCAAGCGGTCGGCAGGTATTGAATCGGTTAAAGTGTCCGGCTCAGAGGTGGAGGTCACTTACGCCGGTTTGGGCGGCGGCGGTGTGGGGGCCACCCTCTCCCGTGCCCGGGCTGAGGATGTGCTGAGATATGATGCTACTGAATGCGGCGGGGGTAGGGTAGCCCGGGGGGCCTTAGTCCTGCCCAGAAGGGAGAGGATGATCATCGGGGTTGATGACACCGACTCCAAGACCGTGGGAGCCACCTGGTCTTTGATTCATAACATCGCCCAGAAGGTCGACCGGCCTGAGGCCCGCTATATCTCCCACTCCCTGGTGCAGCTATTTCCCGTGCCCACCAAGACCCAGAACTGCGTCTCCACTGTGGTGGAGTTCGCCTGCTTGCCGGGAAGAGGAGAGGGCATGCTGGGTGATTTCAGGGCATTGCTGCAGAAATACACCGTATCCGAGCAGACGGGGATGGCCGTTTTCAGGGATTTCGATCCCTCAGAGCTGCTGGCTTTCGGTCTGAGATGCAAGAGGGAGAGGGTGAGCTATGAGGATGCGGTCGAGGTGGCGCGCGAGGCGGGAGTGCAGATCATCATGAAAGGTCAGGGCCTGATCGGTGCTATTGCTGCTCTGCCCTTCAATGCCCGGCCGGACGAGTCCATAATCCCCGGAACGGCATGAAGGGGCTGGACGATCTGAACGGCCTTAAAGCCGTCATGCAAGCAGCAGATGATGCAGGAGCCGCGATTCGAACCTATGTGCCCGGCTACCCCATAACCGACCTGGCTGCTGGCCTGAATGCGGAGATCTCCATTAATGAGAAGGTGGCTTTGGAGATCGCCCTGGGGGCTTCAGCCACTGGATTGCGGTCTATGGTGGTGGTCAAGCAGGTGGGGATGAATGCCCTGGCCGACCCCCTGGTGATATCCGCTACCCATAACATCGGCTCAGGACTGGTGTTGATCGCTGGGGACGACCTCGGTCCCCGAGGCTCCCAGGTGGAGATGGATAGCCGGTTTTACGGGCCGCTGGCAAAGCTCCCCCTGCTCGATCCGCGAGATCCCGAGAATCTGTACGCCTCGATCCTGGAGGCCTATTCCCTGTCAGAAGGGCTCAGAGTGCCGGTCATCGTCCGGGTCACCGCCCCACTCCTGGCAGAAGAGGGTCCCCATATCTCCTCCCGGCCAGCTCCCGGCACCGGCCAGCGATTTCGAAGGTTGGACATGGAGCTCACCATGCGGGGCTTGAATCAGAGGCATCATGAAAAAACCATGGCCCGAGCGGCGGAAGCTGCTTTTTCCTCTCCTTTGAACAGGCTGCAAAAATGCTTGGGCGGCGTGGGGATCATCGCAAGCGGCTGGCCTGCTGCTCTGGCGGAAGGGCTGGGGATTTCCGGTCTTTATTTGACCTATGTCAACCCACTGCCCTGGGGGCTCATTCGCAAGTTTCTGGATGATCACCAGACCATCCTGGTGGCAGAGGAGCCCGAGCCATTCATCGAATCCATGCTTGGCGGATTGGAGAAGGTGAAAGGAAAGCTAACCTGCCACCTGCCACGGGGAGAGCTGAAAAGAGATGATATCATTCAGGCGGTCCAGGCTCTAAAGACTGACGGGGATGCGCCCTGCAAAGCTGCCCGGGAGTACGAGACCGTGGCTGGACGGGGCCATGCCGGGGTGTGCGAGGACTGTCCCTTCGCCTCCCTCTTTTATGCTCTGCGGGATCTGGATGTTCCTGTGGCGGGCGATGCCGGCTGCTCCATTCGCGCTAGCCGGCTGCCCTATCAGTCGGTGGATGTGGTATACGGCCTGGGCTCCTCGATTGGAGTGGCTTCGGGCTTTAAGGCCAAGGGGATCGCCCTGGTGGGTGACTACGCCCTGGCCCATTCCGGGCTGCAGGGCCTGATCAATGCCCTTTGGCAGAAGCGGGATCTTCTGGTGGTCGTCTTAAAGAACGATGTGGCAGCTATGACCGGAGGCCAGATGGTACCGGATCTCAATACCCTTTTGGAGGGATTGATGCCCGTGCGCTATCTTGATCTTCTCGGATCGGTCCAGGAGGCAGAGCTGGTCTTACGGGAGGAGTTGATCCGGAAGGGTCCATCGGTGATAGTGGCGCGGGGGATTTGCCCCAGATATGCCTCTGATTTGTCCAATCATTAGCCGATCAGCCCGGACATCCGCAGATCTCCGCGCTCGCTGGCGTCCTCACGCTGCCCAGATCATTGAATCCATAGGGCGAGATCTTGCTGCAGTAGCCCACCCACCAGTCAAAGACCCGGATCCGGACAGGCTGGTTCATGAAGTTCCCCACAAACCAGAAGTAATGCGGCAATCCCTCCGGATTTATGCCCTCCCCGTTGCCGGTGGTATCCACGATATGATATCCCTCCTCTCCGGGAAGCTTCACCAGGTTATAGGCATGGCCGGGATGGTCTCCCAGCAAGGGCAGATCATATCCCAGGCTGGCGGCAACCATGGCCTCGCTCTTGCTGTAGCCCGCTTTGCGCAAAGCGGTGGCAAGAGCTGCAGCATAATCCACGCACACCCCCGTCTGCAGGATATTGACTGTGGCATGAGCGGGAAAGAGCCCCAGCACAGCACTGTTCTCGCTCATATTCGTGTCCGAGCGCCAGGCGGAAACTCCCCACTCCTCCTGCCGACAGGAGAGGTTAGCTACATTCTGGTTGAATCCCTCCCGGAACGATACAGTCCCGGCGAGGCTCGGCCAGGAGGTGCGGGTGCATTCCGGATAGCCGGAGCAGCAGGCCTTGAAAAGTGCATAGCCCTGCATATAAACCGCGTCCGGCCCGAAGGCGCGAATGATGTAAAGCCCCCTGCATCTCTTATTGTCGCCATCGGCATGGGCGCGCGCCCAGGAGCAGGCCGGGCCGGAGGCGGTACCGTTGCAGCAGCGCACAGCGTCCAGCACGATGTAGTCCAGGCCGGGATGGCAGACCTCGATCTCCTGGCAGGATTCAGTTCCATTGGGCCAGATATCCCGGCAGGGGGTGTCCACCGGATAATATCTGGGCAGGGGAGACACATCGCTGCAGGCCGATGGTGGGGCCACTCCCAGCTCTATGGAATCACGGACCGTCCGGCCGGTGCCATCGGTGACGGTGAGAGTTACGGAATGCCATCCGGCTGTCATGCCCATGCGGGAAAAGGACTGATTGCTGGCTAGGATGCCATCCCGATCAGACCACCAGAGATACTGGCATGGCTCATTCTCGCAGTCCCGAGCTTGAAAGAGTATGCTCTCTCCCTGAGGAAATGTCCGCACATCCTCCGGCGCGATGATCTCCTCTCGAAGGTCTCCGGAGGATCCTGGATCCTGGGGTGCTGCGGTGCCGGAAGCAGAGCGATTCGAACAGTTGCAGTCACAAACATTTGAAATTCTCCCACCAGCATCATGAGGAACCTGCATGAGCAGAGCGATGGCCCCGAATGCGACCAGGGAAAAGAAGAGGGCATAGAGAAGCTGGCTGCCAAACCTTGCTCCCCGGCCCCGGCCAATGGGAATGAGAGCCAGATAGCCATTCAGCAGAACGATCAGTCCGGCAAGGATGAAGAGCACTCCGGAGATAGCCCAGGCCTTCCAGCCATAAGGGAGGGTGGTTATGGCCAGCTGGGCGACCAGAAAGCCGACCAGGCCGGAAAAGAGGAGCAAGGGAGCGCTGCTCATTCTTCGGGACGAATAATGGACCGTAGCAGCGATAGCAATTAAAAAGATGCCGCCTGCCCATTCCCGAAAGTATGCAAAGAGGATAAGGGATGGTAGACCGACCAGAGCTATTGAGATCTGGAGCCATCTTGCCCCCTTCTCCTGCTCCAGATAGATGGCCATTCCCACCATTCCTGCTAAAGCGAGATGAATGAACAGAATTCCGCCCGCTCCGGGGGAGATGAGATACCCATACTCTGCCTGGCGGCCAAATGAGGCAAGGGAGGTTAAGAGAGCCACCAGACCTATGGCCAGAGAAAAAATGCTGGCCAGAACTCCGGGAATGGCCAAGAGAGGGCTGCGGACCTGGGACGTGGAATGCATCAGCAACCTGATAATGCCGTCAGGAACTTAAGATTATTGCCGCCTGGGATGCGGCAATGGCTTTCAGCCTTTCAGTGCTTCAGAACGCCGCTGACCCATATCCCGTTCCGTCTCTTTCTTCTTCTTCTTCGACTGCCGCGGGGGACGGGTGATGAAGTAGGTATAACCCTTGAGGGTGCGGTTCAGCTCTGCTTCGATCTGCTCCAGCTCTCGCTTGCGGATGCTCTCTTTTCTGGTCACGCAGCGGTCCATGATCTCCCAGATGTAGTCCTTGGTCTCGTAGTTGAAGAAATCCAGCAATTTTTTGCAGGTGTCGCCCTCCACCTTCTGGCAGATATACCACTCGCCATCCTCTGCCATGACATGCACCTCATGAGCGCAGCCCAGAAGGTTATGGAAATCTCCCAGGGTATCCTGATATGCTCCCAGGAGGAAGATGCCCAGATAATAGTCCTGGTTCTCCAGTAGGGGATGCATCTCCAGGTACTCCAGGCCCTCGCTGTCCCCAGCGTACCTCTTGATCTCCCCGTCTGAGTCGCAGGTGATATCCACGATCCTGCCCCGTTCGCTGGGCATCTCATCCAGGCGGTGCAGAGGAATGGTTGGGAATATCTGTTCCACCCCCCACATGTCTGGAACGGACTGGAAGAGAGAGAAGTTGCCGATATACTTCTGGCTGACCAGCTTTTTCAGCTCTAAAAACTCATCGGACTCGTCCCCTGCCTCCTTGGCCAGGAATGCCGCCTTTTTGCAGACCATCCAGAATAGGGTCTCGCCCTTGGCCCTCTCCTCAAGGCCGATGTTCCCCAGATTGAAGGAGTCGTAAAGCTCGTCTCTATACTGCAGAGCATCATGGTAGTGCTCCTTGTAGTTATCGATGTTGATCTCTTTGAAGGCGCTGCAGAGGTCATCGATCTGCATGGGTGCCTCATCATCCGGGGGCCGGAGAGGGGAACTTTTGGCGTTCTTTCTGCCGATTATCTTGAAGATGAGCATGCTGTGGTAGGCGGCGATGGCCCTTCCACTCTCGGAGACAATGGTGGGACAGGGGACCTCCTCATCATCACAGATCTTCTGCACCGTATAGACGATGTCGTTCGCGTACTCCTGCAGAGAATAGTTGGCGCTGGAAGGGGTGGCGGTGTTAGAGCCGTTGTAGTCCACAGAAAGGCCGCCGCCCACATTCAGATACTCGATATCGGCCATCTTTCGCGCTTTGGCATAAACCCTCGCCGCCTCGTTCATGGCGTTCTTGACCGTCCGGATGTCGGTGATCTGCGAGCCTATATGGAAGTGGAGCATCTTCAGGCTGCTAGTAAGCCCTCTCTCCTCGAGGATTCTCATCAATTCCAGGGCCTCGCTGGTAGAGAGGCCGAACTTGGCAGACTCCCCACCCGACTCCACCCACCGACCGGAGCCGCGGGCAAAGAGCTTCACCCTCATCCCGACTCTTGGCACCACGCCCATGGCATCGGCGTACTTCAGGATGTCGTAGATCTCCTCGAAAAGGTCTACCACTATAATTATATTGTTCAGATTGTGAATGCTCAGGGCGAGGCGGAGATAATCCTCATCCTTGTAGCCATTGCAGATCAGGGGAGCATATCTTGGCAGGCCCAAAGAGAGAGCGGCCAAAAGCTCTGCCTTGGTTCCCACCTCCATACCGATCTTATGCTTGGCTCCGTATTTGATGATATACTCGATGACCTCTTTTCTCTGGTTGACCTTCATGGGAAAGATGGGCTGATAGGTGCCGGAATAATTGAACTCCTCTATAGCTCCCATAAATGCGCCTGTTATCTCATCTATCCGATCCTCCAGCATCTGGGGAAAGCGGAGGAGAACGGGGAACTCCAGATCCCTGGATTTCTCTATCTCCTCAATGAGATCCATGATATCCACGGATTGATCCGAATTCTTATTGGGAAGAACGACGACATTTCCCTTCTCGTTAACAGAAAAATAGCCGTTGCCCCATTTTTCTATTCCGTAGAGCTCAATAGAATCCTCAGCTTTCCACATAGATCTCCGCCTTCTTCATCTGCTGCCATCCCCTGCTTGCCAGTTAAAAATCACAATCATCTAACATTTAGACTCTGCATTCTCGCGATGCGGAGCCCGTTCTCTTCGAACCTTGCTTAAGAGATCCTATAGGTATATAAAACTTCACCTCAATTCGGCAGGAGGCCCCATCCTTCAGGGTGGGGAGGAATGCCGAAAGTTCTATATGCATATGGATCGTTATTGTCTATACAATGATGCAAACCCTCAAAGTCAAACTGGATACCTCGGCTGAAAATAACCGTGCGCTCCTTGAGACTATGCATCATGCCCTATCTGTCATCTTATATCTCGATCCAACCGTCCTACAAGGGACGAATTTTCGTGTGTCTGCTGCGGCTTCTCTGGTCCGGCTGACACAATCGCAGCGCGGAATATTGCGGCAAGGGTATCAGTCAATATGCCCATCGTGGCCCGACTTTTTGCGGAGCTACAAGCCCATCCCTTCAGGGAGGGGTAGTTGACGAGTGGATAATCTTTAAGAGTCTCCAGTCCGACTTATAACCAGAGGCTGAAGAGGGATAGAATGGAACATAGTCACGGTCATGACTTGATATGCAATAAAGAGAGGACGACGATCCCCATGAAGGACCGGGGCGTCGCTGAGCTGGTTGGAGATATGGGCAGGATGGGCTTTCAGGGTGGCCAGCTTGGCACATCTCTGCGCGTCTGGGAGAGGATGATGGACGAGGATGTAACCATCTTCCTGGGACTGGCGGGAGCTATGGTCCCAGCGGGGCTCGGGGAGTTCATTGCATATCTATTGAGGGAGAGGAAGGTTGACTGTCTGGTAAGCACTGGGGCCAACCTATTCCACGATCTGTGCGAGGGATTGGGGATAATTCACTTTCGGGGGAGCTCGTGTGCTGACGACGCCTACCTGAACGAATGCAAGATCGACCGGATATACGATGTATTCGTCTCGGAGATCGAGTTGCATAAGGCAGACAACTACATATCGGATTTCGTTAAAGGCCTGGACCAGGACCGCCGCTACTCCTCCCGCGAGCTGATGGAGATGGTGGGCAAGGGGCTGCCCGATACCACCATCCTTGGTGCTGCCCATAAAGCTGGTGTCCCCATATTTGTTCCTGCTCTGGGAGATAGCTCCTGGGGCATTGGGATGGTTATTGCCCTGCGCGAAGGCTGCCGGGTTTTGGTCGATCAGATCAAGGATGTGGATGAGATCACAAGGATAGTGGAGAGGTCCGCCCAGACTGGTGTGATATATATCGGTGGCGGGGTCCCCAAGAACTTCATCCAGCAGACCGAGGTCATAGCGGAGCTCATAGGCAACTACTCCGGAGGGCATAGCTATGCCATTCAGTATACCGCTGACTCTCCTCATTGGGGGGGCCTATCAGGCTGCACATTTGAGGAGGCGGTCTCCTGGGGCAAGGTGAAAAAGGAGGCAAGCAAGGTGCAGGTCTTCTCCGATGCCACCATCACTGTGCCCCTGGTGGTGCAGGCATTGCAGGCATCGGGCCATAGGAGAAAGAGCTATCCGGTTTACAACTGGCGTGAGGGAGACCTCGAGCTGAACTATAGGTAAAAAAATATTTTCAGAGACCTGTGGCAGAAGCAAGCTGCAGGCTCTGATTTTTATCATTGTTACCCTCGACCATTACCACCAGATCTAAATTGTTCCAGAGATAAATATATTTATAGCTGTTGCTATTTTGGATGTGTCTTATCTCCAGAGCATCGTGGCCGTTGATTGTGGCATTTCCGAATATCTTAAGGCCTCTGGCGATCTGATCGGTGTAATCCTCCTGGGACCTGAAGTTATTGATGGCTGCTAGTGCCTGTTCCTGATCAGGCAACCGGATATATGTGACCTTGGCATCATAGGGCTGGCCGCCTTCCTTGGCCTCCCACTGATAAATTCCTACAGAGATATTGACCGGCTTGATCTCTTTTTCTCCATAGAACTCGGTTATATAATCGGTCATATTCACATTGGAGTCCGTCTCAGGGAGGGCAGCCAACAGCTTGAATCCATCCGGCAGCATCGTTTTTGGAATCTCCGGATTGCCTTCAAGGGAACCAGTGCTATCCTCTGCCAGGCAGCCCACTATCGATGCTAAAAGCAGGGATATGGACAGCACACAAATGGTCTCAATTGGTCTCATAGCTTTTCTGATCCATTTTCAAGTCCATAAGCTTTATGAGCCGAATTAGGATCTTCACCCGATTATGGTGGCCGATTGGGACATTATATTCACTTCGGAGATCCTTCCCTCAACTTCCATGGAATCGCCGAATATGCCTTCCAGGATCACCTTGCCGTCATGGACCATCAGTCTGACCACGCTCTCCATGACCTTTTCCCGGACTCCACCTTTAAGGGTATAGACCGTCAGTTCGCACATATATCCTCGAAAAATTATAAAACGGACCCGGCGGGATTCGAACCCGCGACCCCCGGGTTAGAAGCCCGGTGCTATATCCTGGCTAAGCCACGGGTCCGCAAGTTTGTTTAGCCGCCCTTGGGCGGCATCTGACCTAATGACTGCTTAAGCTGTTCCTGAAGCTGTGTAAAGCGCCCTTGAATGCGCTCTTCTTGCTTTGCCATCGTCTTAAGCCTGATATCCATCATGTCCTTTCTCTCTTTCAATTCCTCAGTCAGCTTCAATTTGTCCGCTCTGAATAGAAGTTCGCCGACGCTCTTGTATATAACAGCGTCGTCTGCGCTCTTCTCCAGCTCTTTTAGCGCTGCTTCGGTCTCTCTGATCAGACCCTCTATCTGGGTCTTCTGAGTCATAACGGCCTGAGCCTGCTGCTGGATCTGCTGAAGCTGAGCCAACTGGTTTTGTATCTGCGGAGGCAATTCGCCACTCATAAACTCACCATCTCAATTGCGATCTTGACCAACCTTATCCAGGTATTTAAGGCTGCCCGAAGAGAGACCACATCCTCGCCCAGGATCTTCAATCGAACAAAGCCAGGTCCTTCGACCAACTCGACATTCGACCGGTGAATCTCATCATTCAACTCCGGTGCCAGCGCCTCATAGATCTCCTGGGAATGAGGCGTCTCTATAACCAGCTCTGTCCAGCCCTTCATAGCCTCAGACTGAACCTGGTCGCGCCTACATCTATGAAATCTATCCTGCCAGATGCCACGGAAATCGTTCTTACCTCTGGATCGGGCAGATCCGACCGCATCAGCTCAAAGAACTGAGCAATCGCTTTTGATTCAGTCGCCCGTCCCGTAACCACAGGCACATCCTTCTTTAGCCGTCCCGCCAGCGGCTCGCCCAGCAGCCGAAAGGCAAGCAATTCTTCACCTAGACAGCTTTCATCTTCTTGACCGTGGTGGGCCGCTCCTTCATCAGGATCCTATGGCCGCAGTAAGGACAGCGTATGCCGCTGTACTCGTAATCGATCTCCACGATCTTCTTGCATCTGGTACACTTGTAGGCCATCCTTTAATCCGCCTCAAGGCTCTTCTTGAGAGACCGCAAGACAGAGCGGCCTAAAGAGGTCTCGGGCAAAAAGGACCCTCCTGCGAAGGTATATCCACATTTTCTGCAGCTCCATATGGCTGTGCTTGTCCTTTTTACCTTATTCCTTCCACACTGGGGGCAATCATAAGAGGCCTTGCTCTTCTCCTCCAGATCGGCCACGAGCTTCCTCGACTTGCGGCCGTATCTCGCGCCAAACCTGGCTGCCGATCTGCTCTTCTTTCCCTTTGTAGTCTGCTTTGCCATGATCTTTACTTCCGTTTAAGCTTCCAGAAACTTTTCCCGGATTTCTTTCGCCTTCTCACATGCTATATCAATGATGCGGTAGACCTGCTCTGGATTCAGCATTCCTGTGCCGCTCTTCTGCATTCCGCAGATATCTCCGTTTGTAGTGGTGATGACTGTGAGCTTGGTGTTGGCTATCGCCTCCTCTTCCACTCCGGGATCAAACATCAGCACATCGGAAAATTCAATCGCGGTCGTGGCTATGGGAATGTCCCTTATGGGCAGGATATAATCCTCGCCCAGGCCAAACCTGGATGCAGGTACCTTGGTGCATAAAAGGGCAGCTATTGCCCCCAGCGAGGCTGCATCGAGAATGTTTCCGCAGTCATCCAGAATATGCACATCGATGAACACTATCCAGACCTTCTTTCCCGGCTCGATGCATAGAGCTTCAAGGTCCACCGCCTTCGATTCGCGCACCCCCCGATCCACCAACCGGGCCAGCTCGATTCCCACCTCATTGGGCGGCCCAGGCTCGAAGGAGGGCGAGGCCAGGGGCACAAGCTCTGCATTGGTGATTATGACTCCCCGGTTGGGAGAATCCTGAAAGGGCTCTCCGGGCTGCATCTTCACTCCTACCAGGACCTGGCTGGATCCCAGCTTCACCAGAGCGCTTCCCTCAGCCTTGCGAATGACATCCCTCTCAATGGAGATCTCCCGGTATTGATCGAATTTCCTGCCATCGATCCTCTCCCCCTTGATAAGGAGATTGTATATGAAATCCTTCTTGATCTCGGAGATGACGCTACTCACAGAGATGCACCTCCTCTCGGGCTGAGTCTGTTGATATCTGGCTATACTTTGCCACTAAAGCCCTCCGTTGCAGCTCATAGATGTCCTTTGCCCCTTTCATGGCCATCATTACCGCTTGCCGGAACTCGTCCGGCGTCAGGTTGCCATCCATCTGCATCAGGGTGATATCGCCATTGGGGGTCATGGCGATGGGCAGATCGGCCTGTCCGAAGTTGTCCTCCTCTTTCATTGGGTCCAGGACAATGGTATCTCCTACCTTTCCTGCCGCACAGGAGGATATCATGCTCTTCATGGGAATTCCCGCATCCGCAAGAGCTACAGCCGCAGCATTTATGCCAGCAGTCCTCGTTCCTGCATCCGCCTGAAGAACCTCCACAAAGACGTCGATCACCGAACGGGGGAAAAATGAGGTCAGGATCACCGGCTCCAGCGCCTCCCGGCTCACCTTGGAGAGCTCGTAAGACCGTCGATCCGGCCCGGGACGCTTTCTCTCCTCCACTGAGAAGGATGCCATGTTGTATCTATAGCGCACGATGGCTCTCGTTACCTCCTGCAGATGTCTGGGGTGGACCTCTCTGGGCCCATATACTGCAGCTATTACCTTATTTCCTCCCATCTCGATGTAACACGAGCCATCAGCTCTGGCCAGGATCCCCACCTCTATCTTCACCGGCCTGAGCTCGTCGGCTCGCCGGCCGTCCAGGCGGAGTCCGTCTTTAAAAAATGATATATCATTCTCATCCATAGCGATCAACTTCTGGCCTCTTTCTCTGCCTTAAGGAAGCTCACAATCCTGTCCGTCAGGCCATTGGTATGGGCTTCTCTCTCTATCAGGGCAATCGTCTTGAGTGCCAGATCCGTATCGTCTGCACAGCCGTTGATCCAGATTCTGCCGTTCTGGCCAACGAATATGCTGCAGTTTACCTCTTTTTTCAGCATGCTGATCATGGAGCCGCCCTTGCCTATCAGCCTGGGTACCCGGGTATGGCTGATCTCTATGACCTGTCCTGTCCTGATCGGGCCCAGCTTTCGGTCGTTTAAGGTTAGCTCCACCTTCATCGTGGGGTCCACATCCTTCACCCGGGTCATAATCGAGCTGCCGATGCGCAGATATTTGGACATCTCATCCGAATCGATCCTCTTGGGAAACTCCGAGATGTGCAAAAGCCCGTCATATGGCGAATTGATGTCCACGATCCAGTTGGAGAAGGTTATGTCCTTCACCACTCCTATGACATTATCCCCTGGCGCAGGCATATACTTTCCAGCCAGAGGTATGACATTTATCTTATCCCTGTAGTTCGCAAGTCCGTAAAGCAAGGAGTAGACGCTTCCATCTTTGATGTAAGTCCCCTCGCCCGATCTCTTGGCATCCTCAGAGAGAAGATCACCTGGTACTACCACCTTGCGATCCATGCGCTTCCTACTCCATTCTTAATGCTTAAGAAGCTTCGTCTCGGCCTCGCCTTTGGTTAGCCGGTTGACCAGGTCGTAAAACTCCGTCTGCATGCCCGCGGGTATCTGAACCACGCCGATCCAGGCGCCGTTGTTCTGCCAGGATTCCCGAGTTAGTCTGCCAAAGGCGGAGATCTCTCCGTAGGCCTTGGGAGCATATTCAGGCGGAACCTTGACCGCCACCTCCACCTCCTCGAATCTTATGGGAATGAGAGGGCGAATGGCCTTCATCACTATCTTGACCAGCTCGTCAGTGGATTTGGTGGGATCGATGTTGACGCGGGCCTCAGTCATGGCCTGATCGATCCGACCTGGTGGATGAGGGGTTTTTGTCTGGGGATTGATGGCATTTCTGGCAATGACCTCAATGACCTGCCGCCTTTTGTTCTCCAAGAACCTCTTCCTCTGATCAGCGGTAAGGCTGATCTCTCCTTTCTTGATGATGATGGGAGCGATGGAGAGGGGATCGGTGGTTCCGAAGGCCTTTTGCAGATCTTCTTCCGGACTTCTGTCTCCCCGAGAGGCATTCTCGAAGACATCCTCCACTGCCAGGATGTCTTCCAGGTTGACGCTATCGCCTCTCTTCAGGGCAAGCGCTCCGTCCGGGTCTACCAAAACCTCAAAGGTGGTTCCGTGGGTTTTCAGCCTGGCAGGTACTGCGTCATCCAGTCTGACCATCCTTATGCCTCTCCCTCTTCTCCCTTGCCTGGTTCAACCTTATTGGAAGCGACTATTGCCTTCATGCGTTCTACGTAGTCGCTGACCTCTTTTTCTGTCAACTTATAAAATAGCTTATCAGAGAGCTTGATGATGCCGATCTCAGTGGTTGATGCCTCCACCTTGCCCTCCGCGGCTCTGTGAAGAGCCTCCAGGCCCAAGAGGACCGCCTCGTCCATGGTCAGGTCTTCTCTGTACTTCTCCTCGAAGACCTCCATCACTGAGGATCTGCCTGCTCCGATCCCTGTGGCTTTGTACTCCAGCAGAGCTCCAGAGGGGTCGGTCTCAAAGAGTCGGGCCCTGTCCTCCTCTGCGCCGATGATGAGAAGGGCGGTTCCGAAGGGACGCACACCGCCGTACTGGGTGTACTGCTGCTTGAAGTCGCAGATCTTCTTGGCCAGGGCCTCAACCCCTATCGGCTCGTCATAAACCAGGCGGTTGATCTGGCTTTCAACCCTGGCCCGGTCAATCAGCACCCTGGCATCGGCTACCAGGCCGGATGTGGCTGCGCCGATGTGGCTGTCAATTTGGAATATCTTCTCAATCGATTTGGGTTCCATTAGCCTGCTAGTGATTCTTTTATCCACCAGCACAGCTACACCATCCTTTACTTTAATGCCTACTGCCGTAGTTCCTCTACGGACTGCCTCGCGGGCATATTCAACTTGAAATAGTCTGCCATCAGGGCTGAATACAGTAATAGCCCTATCATAACCCATCTGCGGTGCCATCTGCATCCTCGTGTCCTCCACATAAATCGAAAGAGGTCAGTCCCAGGTATCTGGTATCTGAACCTTTGGTCCATTCGCTGTCATCTGGACAGAGATCGACCTCTAGGCCTTGGGTGCGAATAATGCACCCGGAAACTTCTTTCAGCTCGATTCTTCTTCTGTCGCAATTGCCGTTTATTTTACATAGACGTGGTAAATACTTTTCTGTGGCCGATCTAATCGTCCCCGAGACCCCTTTTGCCTGCAGAGCCGCTCTAGTTCCCTGGATGGAATGAATTGAGGCTAAAATGGCCCTGGTCTGGTCCATATGCTTATGATGAAAGCGCAGTATGCCCTGGCGGCCATCGAAGGAGATCAGATGGAGCCTGTTTTTTGCGCTGCCGATATCGCCGAAGAGGGAGTGTTGGCTGGCTATGATCTCTTTGATCAAATCCTTGCCCTCTATCTCTCCTTCTGCCTCCAGCTGGAATATCATATATCTCCTCCTCATTCGGAGGACGGGCAGTCTGCTTCTCAAAGTAGCTCTACCCCCGGGGAAGGCCAGCATCTGCGATTTAGAGCCATGATATCACCGGCCAAGGACAGGGCCCGGCAGGCCTCCTGGTGCTCGAAGCCCATCACCTCCGCCAGGGCGATGATATCACGGGGAGGACGAAGGTCCAGGTGGGACCTGGCCCCGACTGTGAGCAGAAGGCGCAGATCGAACTTGCGTGCTAGCTGCAGGTTCCGTCCCAGTGACTCAAGCCATCTGGAGCGATGCCGACCCGATAGACGAAAGAAAGGACCGAGGTCAAATCCTATTGCCACCTGGTTCAGCTTGGCGGCGCGGGCGGCAGCTATGCCCAGCGGCCGGCGGCTGTTGCATGAGGGGATTAATACGTCGACGTTGGGGTCCTCGCTGGCTGTGCGCACCAGCTCCTCCGTTGCGGCCCGAACCAGGAGGAGAGGGTATCTCGGCCGAAGAGATGTTATCCTGCTGCGAAGGGATCTGACATCCTTTGCCATCACCTCCGCCCCGATGGCGACCTCAATCCCTCTTATCCTCTCTGCTGCTTCTGGCCGGAAGAGATTGCCGGGGGCTGTGTTGCATATTATGATTCCCCTGTAGCCCAGGCTTTTTGCCTTCAATGCCATGCGGCTGGCGGAGGACGATCCTTCAGGATAGGCTCTCAGGCACTCAAAGTAGCTCATATGAGCTCACTTAGGATCTTGATGGCCTGCTGGCGATTGGAGGGATAGGTCTTGACCAGAGCGCAGATGTCCAGAGCGTCCTTGGATTCCGTCAGGCGGAAGAGGCCTTTGTAGGCGGCCTGCTTGTCCAAGCGAAGGTGGAAGTGGCTCGCTCCCTCCAGCCGCTCTGGTATCTCATGGTGAAGGCGTAAGCTGTCCTCTGAGGGCAGCTGCTCATGTAAAATTTGAAAGAAAGCCTGAGCCTCCTTTCTTCTAAGAGAAGCCTCGATGATTTTGATCTCATTTCCGAAATGGCCTAAAGCAGTCTGGGAGGATATATGGTCCAGAGGGACGAAGATGCTCAGAGCTTCGCGCACACGCCCCTCGTCTTCCGTCGCTGCCACAAAGGCCCGAATAGAGATTTTATCGATCAATGCTCTTCACTTGCCAGAGTATTGTCGATCCGGATTGTATCCAGCGCTCTCGCTCACTTACCTCTGCCATCGTGGGCTCTGATGCCGGGCCTGGTCTTCTCAGTGCCGAAGCCCTTGTGCCTCTGGCCCCTGCCCTTGCGGCCAGCGCTGGTCTTGCCCCGCACCGCTCTGCCCCGGTGGACGTTGTCTGCGACCCAGCAGAGGTCCTTGTCGCTCTTGATGGAGGTGGAGTGGGGATCTACCAAGATGACCTCATAGAACTTCTGTTTGCCGTCCTCTGCCACCCAGTAAGAGTTCAGGACCTCCATGTTGCGATACCTTCTGCCCGCTCGCTCCTCGGCGATTCTCTGGATGGATTTGGCCATGGTGATGGTGTTTACTCCCATCTTGCTGGTCTTTCTGTTTCTCTCATAGCGGGACTTTCTTCTGCCGCCCCTTCTTACCTTGACTCGCGCCACGATTATGCCCTGCTTGGCCTTATAGCCGAGTGCCCGCGCTCTGTCCAGTCTGGTGGGCCGCTCGATCTTCTGCACTGTGCTCTCCTGGCGCCAGGCCTTGAGCCTGTCCTGCCTCAGCGCGCCCACGTATCCCTCTCGGGGAGAGGACCAGGCATCGCCGATATAGCTGTAAAAAGATCTCATCTATCTTCACCTTGGCCGGTTCGACCTAATGGTCACATTCCGGGACTAGAGGGGGAGAATGGCTGATAGAAGATAAAGGTTTGCCAGGATCGATCATCCCCAATCATTCGTCTTAGCTATGCCTTCCACTTTATGGTATTGCCCTTGATCTTCAGCATTCCCCTTTTCTCCAGGGAGCGGGCTATCTCCTCTGCCACCAGGCTGGCGTCAACGCTCACGGTGAATCTACTGCCGACATCAAGAATGCACCTTTCGGCAAAATCCTCGATATCCATCTTTCCCTTCTCTGGGCACTCCAATAGATCCTCCACCACCAATCCCAGAGCCATGATCAGTTGATACTCCTGGTAATAATTCTCCTGAAAATCCTCATCGATATCCCGGAAGAGCGCTGAGGAGGATTCGTCTATATTGACCACATACATCTTTTCCAGATCTACATCCAATCGCTCATTGAGCAGAGGATCCTCGGGATCTGCCTCTTGGGGCTTTATATAAATATTAGCCACGGGATCGTCCAGCCGGTCTACTGCTGGCTCCCCTACCTTGAGATTGTTAAGATTGTAGAGATCTTTGCCAAAATCCAGAGCCACTATAGAGAATGCCACGGATTCGAATATCTCGTCTCTGGTTTTTTCATCCGCCTCCTCCAAATCCTTCTCGGTTATCCTATCTCTTTTGGTTCTCCAATCCGGGTCCAGCTCAGTCAGATATAGATCTCTGAGCTCCTCATCATTGGATGCCTTTTCCAGCACGGCCTTCATGGCGGAGATGAATTTCTCATGCTTATCTGAGATCTTTCCCCGCTCTCTCAGCTCGCTGGCTTTGCCCTGCAGAAAGGCAACAAACTCCGATTGGGCAGTGACCAGGCCTCTGACATCCACCTTGAAGCCCGCGTCCCTCAGATAGCTGGCGATGCGAGTGGCTTCTTCTTCATAATATTCTCCTAGCTTGAACATAATGCGGGAATCTCAATCATTGCATATGAGGCTTGCTAAAGGTTCACGCATATGAAAATAGCTGGCTACTCGCTATTTGGTATTGGTGAACTTGAGTCGGAAAAACTCTATGTCTCCGTGGATCGGTGGTGAACCGCGATCCTTACCCAACCACCGAGGCGCAGAGGAACGGAGACTATAACCGCTGCCGGGCCTGACCCACATAATTCAGCGAAGAGCCAAATAGCTTGTCCATCTCGCTATGGAACTGACTGAATACCCGTGATAGCTCCGCTCCTTTAGGGGTGGTGCGATAGATGACTTTAGAGCCAGTGGGAACAGCCTGCATCAGCCCATTATTCATCAGACTTTCGATGTGGGATTTGGCGCTCAAGAAATTCAAATTTGCCTTATGGATGATCCGGGTCTTGCTCGCGCCAT
>WOYM01000001.1:18177-33066 GCA_011620785.1 Methanothrix sp.
TGGAAGAATCATATCAGGCCGATACCGAAGCAGCATCTGAGCGGTTGAGACTCTTTTTCATGGTCCCTTCCAATGCGACTCTCATCTCTTCTTTCTGTGTCTGCTCGAACTCTCCATTCTCCAGAAGGTCCTCCATCATGCCGTTCAGAACATCATCCATAATCTCCATCTTGGCATAGAGCCTCTGGCTTTGGACCTGGTAATAATTGACCTGCAGCTGCAGAACGGGGTTGGCAGTGGCGAGATCGCTATTCAGCAGATCTGAGGCCTCATCTTCCGTCCTCTTTGCCGCATCCTTGATCTTGTTGTACAAGCCCAGCCACAGGAGAATGGAGGAGGAATCGAGCTTCTGCAGCCGGGGCATCATCCTCCCAAACCTCTGGGAGAGCTTTATCAGATCCTCATTGGCAGATCGAATGGCATCCTGATAGGCGGCAAGGCCGGATGCAAGCCGGGCAATCTCTGGATTCTTGGACATCTATATCACCAAAATCTGGATTATCAATCACAAGATGATAACGCCATCTATCTGGAGAAAGATAAAGACAAGCCGCGCGGGGCGAAAGTATCCAGGACGGTATTAATAGCAGAAAAAGCAGAGAGGAACTGGAAGATCAGAGATGAAAAAACCCAGCGATCGGATAGACCAGGTTCGCAGGCTCTGCCACCAGCTCTGCTGCTCCTCATGCATTGTGGAGAAGAGACAGGGACGCCATAAAGAACTGCTGCGGAATCGCGCCCACTGGTCGGTGCTGAAAAGGGCTGAGCAGTTCCGCCAGATAGATCAGGGAGAGAAGGTGCCCTTTGACATCTCCCTCCCCCTGCCGGCCAGAGATGGGGGGGAGGGCTCAAACCAGGGGGTCGAGCTTTTCTGGGAACGGTTTCGCTGCCAGCAGTGTGGCCTGTGCTGCTTTACCCCGGGGGCGGGACTGCTGCTCGAAAAGGAGGATTTCGACCGGATCGCGGCGAAGATCGGGAAGAGAAAGCTGGAGAGGCTTTCCAGATTTGACAGAGCTCTGGAAGCCTGGATTCTCAAGCAGCCCTGCCCGTTTTATGATCATGCCAAAAGAGGCTGCAAGATCTATGAGATCAGACCCCTAACCTGCCGCAAGTATCCACTTCATCCCCCTCTGGCTCAGCTGCCTTACAATCTGGCGGTGGACGCCTTCTGCCCCGCCGCCCGCCTCTTTGCCAAGGAGACATTGGAGTGGTGGATCATCTGCGAGAACAACTGGGCGAGGCTCTTAGCCAGGATGGAGGAGTCCGGAAAGGCGACGGCAAAAAAGGATGGCTAAAGGCTGTCGGAGAGCATTTCCTCTGCGATCATATAGTCCACAATCTCGGCGAATCCCTCGCCAAAATCCTTCTTGGCCACATAGTCGGAGATCTCCTTCAGCCCCAGGCTGCCATTGCCCACGGAGGCCCGAAAGCCCGCCACCTCGAACATGGGCCGGTCGCTCATGCTGTCTCCAATGGCAGCGAAATCGAGCGGGTCCAGATTCAAGTGCTGGGCGATTCTGGTCAGGCCGGTTCCCTTGTTCACCCTTCGATCCTTGATGTGCACCGCAAAGGCGGTGTCCACGATATCCACCGGCAGGCCGAGCTCATCCGCTCGCCTGACCAGCGCCCCCAGGTCGAAGTTCCTCTCTAGGATGACATCGGTGAAGCGGTACTTGTGCCGGGAGGAGTCGTACTTTTTCAGGTCGAACTCCTCCGACAGCCTCAAAAAAGCATCCTCGCAGACCTGCTGATCTGCCAGGATCTCCAGCTCATCCTCGGAGTAGGATAGAACTCCTCCGTTCTCAGCGATGAATATGCGTGGGGTGCCCAGGATAACGGAGACCGTTCTGGAGAAGCAATGGGTGTTTCCTGTGCTCAAGATCACGGGCACAAACAGCCTTTTTATCGCCAGCAGGGATTCCGGACACAGCACCCGGTTCATATCGGTCAGGGTGCCGTCGATATCGACAGCGATTGCTTTTATCATTGGTTCTCCATTTCCATCAGATCTCCATGATCATCATATCCCATCCCACAATGGTGGGCGCTCCAGAGAGCTCTATCACCTGCTGGGCCATCTCGTCCTCATGCCCCTCTGCCTGGGGATATAGATGGGTGAGGACCACCCTTTTCAGATCATGATTGCTGAGCATATTTCCCAGCTTCAATGGAGTGGTATGGTTGGTGACATCGAAGGGCTCGGGAAATGAGCACTCGTGAATGAGCAGATCTGAGCCATCGGCTAAAGCTGCCACCCGGGCAGAGGGCTCGGTGTCACCGGAATAGACGATCACCCTCTCCTGTGCCTCCAGGCGATAGGCGAGAGCAGTAACGCTGTGGAGCGCCTCCTCGGCAAAGATGTCAAATCCCTTGAGGGAGAACGAGTCCATGGCCTTGAGCTCCTGCACATGAGACTCCATCCTCTCCAGGTTTGGATAGGCGCCCTGGAGGCTCTCGAACCATTTTCTCGTGCCCACGGGACCGAAGATCGATAATCCCTGAAGGCCGGAGAGGTAGCGCCCATTGGCCAGGGCGAGAAGATCGTGGACATGGTCCAGATGAAGATGGCTGAGCACTACGGTGTCGATCGCTTCTGGGCCTGCTCCCATCTGATCCAGGCGCATGAGGGTGCCAGCACCACAATCGAGGAGCAGAGGCAGATCATTCTCTATCAATATCGCTGCCTGAGAGCGGCCGGGCTGGGGGATGCCAACCCCGGTGCCAAGGAGAGTAACTTTGAGGCTCATCGCATTACCTTATGATATTGCTTCTCAGGATCTGATCATCACCAACAGCATCTTGAATCTGCTGATTGCCTTGAGGGCATGGGGCTCGCCCGCAGGCAGGATTATGCAGTCTCCTTTAGCCAGTCTATAGGCTTTTCCCGATATTGTGATCTCAACCTCTCCATCGACGATGTTCACCAGGGCGTCAAAGGGGGCAGTATGCTCGCTCAGCCCCTGTCCGATGTCGAAGGCGAAGATGGTAGCCGTTCCCGTGCTCTTGCTGATTATCTCCCGGCTGACCACGGAGCCGTCCTGGTATGCCACCAGGTCCTCCAGCCTCTCGACTCTGGGCGCAGCCTTCTCGTTTTCTGTTTCCGTCATCCAAATTGCTCCATTCTATTAGATCATCTGCACATGCATTTTTATGTCCAGGGTCAAAAGGCTTGCTCCTTCTCTCCGCTGCTGTCAGGAAGAGGGAATCATAGAATGTGATCTTGTTAATACATCAAAAAATTTTTAAAATAATGAGGGGCAGAGAATCTCAAAGGTGCAAAAATGTCCTCAAAAATGGCGCAGACCTCTTCAATCCTTGCCTCTATCGATATCGGCGAAGCTCATCGTCCCAGAGCCGCACGACTGGCAAAAGCGATAGCGTCTGACGAGCATTTCGTCCTTGGGAAGGTCGCGAATCTTTCGCACGACATACGTTTCCAATGGATGGATCGTATTATCAATGTCGAGCTAAAGGACTTCTCCCTTGATGGGCAGAGTGATTACGTGGCCTCGATTGTCAATTCAGGGGGTCGGCTTTATCAACAGGTCTTAAAGGCTCGGGAGATGGGGGATCCTTTCGTAATCGCAGTTTTAGGAGGGGATGACGAGGTGGCTTCGGCCATTGCCCGGTCTGTTGCAGCAATGGGTTTTCGGGGTCAGGAGGCAGAAGACAAGATCATTGAATATGCTCATATGCTGGAGATCTTTGAAGCGAACTGTGAAGGCTGCAATATCCGGGTATGGAGGATGAAAGAAAGACCATTCTGGCGACTGCTCCAGAGGGTTCGCAGGGTCCTGCAGGGAGGGGACTTTTCCGCTTTTCGTCCCCATCCTGCGGATGGAGAGCGAGCGTCGGCAGCCCTTTCATTGCTGATTGGAAAAGGGATGGGTCGGGCAAGATCTGAGGCTATTTTGGAGAAGTTCAGTCTCACACTAAAACCAAAGACATCGGATACATTCCTCTGTGATTGCCCGGGAATCGGCCCTAAAATGGCCTCTATAATCCAGGAAGCTCTGGGGCTGCCCGATGGAATAGCAGCTCGCCCGAAGTCGCCAAATATCAGCCGAAAGAGGCTTCAAGGCCCATAACCTGAACTTGATAGATGCAAAAGCCCCTGGGAAGGCCGGGGTTGGGTTTAAGTATCAACAAATTGATCAAGCAGATCAGTTAAGCTAAGAGAATTCAAGGTGATATTTTGCAGGAGAGCGTGGTCAAGGATCTTGCCTTAGCAGAAGCAGGAGAGAAGCGTATCGAATGGGCCCGCAGGCATATGCCGGTTCTGGACAGGATAAAGGAGGAGTTCGAGAGGGAGAAACCTCTGAAGGGCGCTCGCATAGTCGCCTGTCTGCATGTGACTGTGGAGACGGCCAACCTCATCACCACCCTGGTGGCGGGAGGGGCAGAGGTGGCGGTGACGGGCTCCAATCCCCTCTCCACCCAGGACGAAGTGGCTGCAGCCTTGGCCGCTCGGGGCCTCTTCGTCTATGCCTTCCGGGGAGAGAATGAGACTGAGTACTACGACTGCATAAAAAAAGCCCTGGAGCTTAAACCCAATGTCAGCCTGGACGACGGCGCAGACACCATAGCCATAATCCACAAGGAGCAGCCGGAGCTTGCCCGGGAGATGCTAGGCGGCTGCGAGGAGACCACCACCGGCGTCGTCCGCCTCCGGGCCATGGCCGAGGATAAGGCTCTGCTCTATCCAGTGATAGCGGTCAACGATGCCGAGACCAAGATGATGTTCGATAACCGCTACGGCACAGGGCAGAGCACATTGCATGGCATCATGCAGGCCACAAACTTCCTCTTTGCCGGCAAGACGGTGGTCGTATGCGGCTACGGCTGGTGCGGCCGGGGATTTGCCATGAGGGCCAAGGGCCTGGGAGCAAACGTCATCGTCATTGAGATCGAGCCGCGCAAAGCTTTAGAGGCGGCCATGGACGGCTACAGGGTCATGCCGCTGGGCCAGGCTGCTCCCCTGGGAGACCTGTTCGTCACCCTCACCGGCAACATCAATGTGTTAAGAAAAGAGCACTTTGCCCTCATGAAGGACCAGGCAATCGTCGCCAACAGCGGCCACTTCAATGTGGAGATCGATATCCCTGCCCTGGAGAAGATGGCCGGGGAGAAGAATGAGGTGCAAAACAATGTCACCGAGTATAAGCTCCCCGACGGCCGCAGGCTCTATCTGCTGGCTGAGGGCCGCCTGATCAATCTGGCCGCTGCCTACGGCCACCCCCCCGAGGTCATGGACATGTCCTTTGCCAACCAGGCGCTATCAGTGCGCTACATTGTGGAGCAAGGCAGAAGCCTGAAAAAGTCGGTCTACCCTGTTCCTGTGGAGATCGACCGGAGGGTAGCTGAGCTGAAGCTCGCCTCCATGGGCCTGGAGACGGAGAAGCTCACAGCAGAACAGGATAAGTACCTGCACAGCTGGCAGATGGGAACCTGATGGAAAGAGGGGAAAGGCTATGGATCTGTTAAGGGAGAATCTGGAGGCCTATCTGAGGAGCCTTTATGGCAAGAGTCTTTCCATCGTATCGGTTCGAAAGCTGGGGGAGACCATTCCCACGGCGGAGGATGTAAAGGGATTCGGATATGGATCTCCCCTGATGGTGGACTATAAGCTCTCGGGCAAAAAGGCGTCATGCGTTCTCTCCACCATGCGGGTGCAGCATGGCTTCGGCCACGACCACTTCTCAGACCGGGCGAGGATCCTCATCTGGCAGAATGCCACATTCGCTAGCCTTCCCAAGCACGTCCGATCCTTAGATGTGGGCTACTTCACCCCGGATGGAAGGCTGGTCTCTGCTGGCGATGCCTGCGAGTATTTCCTCCTCATGGAGAAGATCGAGGGAAAGGAGTACTTCTTCGACCTGGAACGGGTCAAAGAGGAGGGAGCAACAGACCTTGATTATGATCGGGTCATTGCCCTCTCCAGCTATCTGGCCCAGATCCATGCCACCAAGGAGGATTGCCCGCCGCTATACCAGCGCAAGATCAGAGAGACCGTGGGAGACGGAGAATGCATATTCGGCATCCTGGACGATTATCCCGATAGCAGCACCTTCCTGGATCCCGATGAGCTGCAGGAGATCGAGAAGGTCTGCGTGGAATGGCGCTGGAAGCTTCGCAGCAAAGTCCACCGCTTATCCATGGTCCATGGCGACTTCCATCCCTGGAACATCATGTTCCGGGAAGGCACCGATTTCTCCGTACTCGATCGGAGCCGGGGGGAGTGGGGCGAGGCGGCTGATGACATCACTGCTCTCGCCATGAACTACATCTTCTATTCAGTGCAAAAGAGCCTGCGCTTGACCGGAGACCTAAAGGACCTGTTCGAGCTGTTCTTTGAGAACTACCTGGAGAAGACCGGCGACGATGAACTCTTAGAGGTCATAGCCCCATTCTTTGCCTTCCGGGCGACTGTCGTGGCCAGTCCAACCTGGTATCCATTGCTCTCCGATGATGTTCGAAGAACTCTCTTCAACTTCCTGGAGAACATTCTGGCAACAGAGCGGTTCAATTATCGGGATGTGAACTCCTATCTGGACTAAAAAAGAATGAAGAGCTATGCCTTCGAGCTCTCCGGAGAGCATGAGTCTCTGCCCAGATGTGAGGCTATTGCACTGGTGGAGATCTTCTCGGACCGCTATCGTGAGCAATCCTATTTGGACCAGTGCCTGATAGTCGAGGCTGAGGGCCTGGATGTCCGGGCTTTAGGAGAGCGGCTGGCAATGACCCACCGGATCATCGAGGTCATGGCGATATGCGAGGCGGATCTAGAGGATCTTGCCAGATCCGTTGCCCTCCTCTCCCTTCCCGATGAGAGTTACAGGATTCGGGCAAGGAGGATCAAGAACGCTTCTCCCAGGGCGGATGCTGTGGAGCACGAGATAGGAAGGGTGCTCTTGGGAAAAGGCATCCGGGCAGACCTGGAAAGCCCCGAGATCGAGTTGAGAGCAGTGATTACAGGCGGCAAGATCATCCTGGGAGTAGAAGTGGCAAGGGTGGATCGCAGCTCCTTTGAGGCTCGCCGTCCCCACCTGAAGCCTTTTTTCCACCCCGGGGTCCTCATGCCCCGCATGGCCCGCTCTTTAGTCAATCTAACTCAGATCCGAGCTGGGGAGCGGCTGCTCGACCCGTTTGCCGGAACATGCGGGATTCTGGTTGAGGCCTGTCTGATGGGCATAGAGTGCCTGGGGATAGAGGTGCAAGGCCGGCTGGTGAAGGGGGCAGTATGCAACCTGGAGGATATGAATTGCGCCCTGGTATTGGGGGATGCCAAGCGTCTTGCTCTGAAGGATGCTTCTATCTGCGGTGCAGTGCTCGACATTCCTTATGGAAGGTCTGCCAGGATCCTCGCCTCTTCCAAGGAGGATCTCCTAAAAGAGAGTCTATCGGAGCTATTTCGGGTGATAAGACCTGGCAGGCGCATGGTTATCGTAGCCGATGGCCCGATTGACTCCCAGATATCAAATGCCGGATTCAAAGTCATTCAAAGCCATTTGGATAGGGTGCACCGCAGTCTGATCCGCCACATATTCCTCTGCCAGAGGGAAGAAGGGCAAAGATAGGATTTAATTATAAAATGTTCTAAAATGTGTTAAGAAATTTATAACTTGGTAATTTAAAGAATTAAGCAGAGGCACTAGGCCTCTGCCGCTTCATAATCAGTATCGATGGTATCTTGCAGGCCATCCTCGGTGTGGACGGTGACCATGCGCTCAGAGACATCCTGATCGGATAGGATCTCCAAAAACCTTTTCGTGTAGCCATCTCTCTCCGATGCCTTCTGGCTGTCGAAGATATTTCTGTATTCGGAAATCGTTGAAGGAGCTACGCGAAGGGCTTCGGCCATATCCTTGACCGATCGGTTGGCCTCTGCGAGGCGAATAAACTCGTCTTTATCAAATGGTGGTTTCAGATCTGTCTCCCTGAAGAGGTGAAGCTTTATTCTCGCTCGACTGACGGTTTTATTAAGGGCTCTGTCGCCCAACTGCTCGGCAATCTCAGTATCGCTCAATCCTTTATAGAAAAGCCTTACTACAGAGGATAACTGTTTAGGAGTCAGTTTCGTCTGGATGTTGTATTGCTTTATCATCTCCCTTACTACTCCCAAAAGGGCTTGTTCAATCTCGCCGCTTCCCCGGAGGCTGCCATGCCGGGTAGCCTGCTTTTCCACGACCTTGGTGGTGGCGCCAATCTTGAGTACGAGGTCACGCAACTGATCAGTCCTACCACTCATTTTAGATACTCACCCCTCAACAATCACTTTGGCTAATGCTATAAAGAGATTTCGATTGATTACAAAGCTTTTTATAGGCGGCCCTCGTCTAAAAGGGCGGAATGTCCGAGACCAGCATATATGTTGTAAAGACCACTGCGAACCAAGAACGATCAGTGGCCAACATGATCGCCCAGATAGCGCGCAAGGAAAAGTATGATATAAGGGCACTGCTGGTTCCAGATGTGCTGAAAGGCTACGTACTTGTGGAATCACCAGCTCCAGAGATCGTGGATCAGGCGATCCAGGGAATACCGCATGCGCGTTCTGTGATCAAAGGGGCCTCAAATATTGGAGAGGTTGAGCACTTTCTCACCCCCAAGCCTGCCGTTATAGGTATCAATGAAGGCGCAATCGTTGAGCTCATATCCGGGCCGTTCAAGGGGGAGAAGGCAAGGGTCAAGCGCGTGGACCTTGCTAAAGAAGAGATAACTGTAGAGCTCTTCGAGGCCATGGTTCCCATCCCCATAACAGTGCGGGGAGATCACGTTCGCGTTCTCAGCAAAGATGAAACTTAGAGGTGATTTATTTGGCTAATGTTGTAGAAGCATTGGTCCCAGGCGGAAAGGCTAGCGCGGGACCACCTTTGGGGCCGGCTCTTGGACCTCTGGGCGTGAATGTCGCCCAGGTGGTTGCCAAGATCAATGAAGAGACAAGCGATCTCAATGGAATGCAGGTTCCAGTTAAGGTCATTGTGAAGTCCAGAACTGAGTTCGAGATCGAGGTTGGAACTCCGCCCACATCGGCATTGATCATCAAGGAGATCGGTGGGGAAAAGGGCACTGGCGATAAGACAACAATCGGTGACCTGACAATGGAGCAGGTCCTGAAGATCGCGAACATCAAGAGAAAGGGCCTTCTATCCAAATCGCTCAAAAATGCCGCTCGCGAGGTAATAGGTACTGCGGGATCGGTGGGCGCCACCGTGGATGGCATGTCCAGCAAGGATGCCCAGCTGGCAGTGGCCAGCGGCAAATACGATGAGATATTAGAAGCGAAGGCTTAAATATAGTGTTATGATCTGAGTTTTGATTCTCTTTTTTGAGAAGCCGTAGGAGACCGTAAGAGTCGCAGACTACGGAGGGTTGAAATGGATATCGAAGAAGCCGTAAAACAGGCTATCACTGAGGCCCCTGCCAGGAAGTTTGCCGAGAGCGTGGATCTGGCGATAAACCTCCATAATATCGACCTATCCCTGCCTGGGAATAGAGTCGATGCCGAGGTTATCCTTCCCCACGGACTGGGCAAGCCTACCAAGATCGCTGTATTCGCTGCCGGTGAGACTGCCCTGCGCGCCAAGAGCGCGGGAGCAGACCGGGTAATCTCCGGGGATGAGATCAAGGAGTTCGCCGGAGATAAGAGAGCAGCGCGCAAGCTGGCGGACGAGTACAAGTTCTTCATCGCAGAGACTCAGTTCATGCCTGTCATAGGAAAGAGCCTGGGTTCAATCCTGGGCAAGAGGGGCAAGATGCCCACGCCACTGCCGCCAACGCAGGATGTCACCCCGCAGGTGCAGAGGCTTAAGAACATGACAAGGATCAGGTCCAGGGACAGGCCGACCTTTCACCTGACGATTGGGAACAGAAATATGAATACCAAAGAGCTGGCTGATAACATTGAAGCAGTGGTCGTCAAGCTCGAGCAGACTCTAAAGGATGGTCGGCATAACCTGAAATCAGTTTACGTCAAGACCACCATGGGCCCTTCCATTAGGGTGATCTAAATGGCTGGACAGATCCGTCACACTACCCATATACCGGAATGGAAGGTCAAAGAGGTAGATGAGCTGGTCGATAAGATCAGCAAAAGCAGAGTGGTGGGAGTTGTAGGTCTTCGTGAGATCCCGGCGGACAATCTGCAGAAGATGAGAGGGGATCTGAGAGGCAATGTGGAGATAAGAATGGTGAGGAACACCATTGCCCGCCGTGCCCTGGAGGCTTCCCCCGCTGAGATAAAACCACTGGCCGACTTCATTGAGGATCAGACAGCATTGATCTTCAGCGATCTGAATCCCTTCAAGCTCAATAGCATGCTGGAGAAGGGCAAGCAGCCCATGCCCATCAAAGCTGGCACCCGTGCCCCCAAGGATATTGTGATCGAGGCAGGTGAGACTTCTTTCTCGCCAGGGCCCATGGTCGGCAAACTGCAGGCTGCAGGCATCCCCGCGGCAATTAAGGGCGGAAAGGTGGTCATCAATCAGAAGATCACCCTGGCCAAAGAGGGTGAGGTAGTCCCTGCCAAGACCGCAGAGATCCTTAAGACCATGGAGATCTTCCCCAGAAATGTAGGTCTGGAGCTGAGAGGCGCCTATGAGGGCGGCCTGATATTCAGATCCAAGGATCTAGCCATAGATGTGGAAGGCCAGGTCGCCAGGATTAGCGAGGCTTCTGCTAAGGCATTCAGCTTTGCGGTGGAGATCGGATACCCCACGCCAGCTACAATTGGACCCATGCTTCAGAAGGCCCAGACCAAGGCCAGAGCCCTGGTGCTGGATGCGGGAATGATCGTTCCCAGCATGATGGAGTTCATTTTGGCCAAGGCGGCCGCTAATGCAAGTGCCATCGCCGGCCTTGCCAGTGGAGAGATGGCTCAGGCTGCACCCGCAGCCACAGCAGCGCCCGCTGCAGAGGAAAAGCAAGAAGAGAAGAAGGACGAAGAAGGAGACACCGCTGCAGGACTTGGTGCTCTATTCGGTTAATTTGGTCTCAATTAATAGAGGTTGATATAAATGGAATACGTATATGCTGCATTACTGCTTCATAGCGCAGGCAAAGATGTTACTGAGGAAGGAATAAAGAATGTCGTCGCAGCCTCTGGTGTTGCTGCGGATGATGTCAGAATCAAGGCCTTGGTGGCCGCTTTAGAAGGCGTGGACATCTCCAAGGTTCTCTCACAGGCCGCTGCAGTCCCCGTAGCCGCTGCCGCAGCGCCAGTCGCTGCTGCTGCCGCTGCACCCGCAGCCAAAGAGGAGAAAGAAGAGAGCAAAGAGGCTGCAGAGGAGAGCGGAGTAGAGGGCTTGGGCGCCCTTTTCGGCTGAAGCTCTCCACAGCCTTTTCTTTTTTTTTTAATAAAAATTATTTAATTTTTAGTATTCATATGGGGGCACGATTATTGCTAAATATCCTCCAGCTTTTCCACGCCCAGCTTCTTTACATTCGGCTTCCATATATTGGCTGGCATCCATTTAGGGGCGTTGGATGGTTTCGGCACCTGTATCCTCTCGCCTTGGAATATGTGAACCTTCTTAGTACCTCTCTCCCGGAGACGAATGTCGGTGAATCCCCGGTTCGCCGCCTTTAAAGCAGCTTGCCTTGGCTGCTTGCCCGAAAAGACGCCGATCTCGTTGCCCTCTTTATCCCTCAATGCGAAATTTCTCTTTTCCATATTCTCCATATTCTGCCTCCATTCCCCATATGCAGTAGGCGTTAAGCCTTGCAGCATGTCTATATATCAATTGATCTTATATTAATCTTTTGTTTGATTTCTGCGAATCGAATGCTTTATCATTCCAGCAATAGACCGAATCCACTATGGCATGGGTCATGTGGTTCACTGGGCTCCCCGGCTGCGGGAAGACCACCATTGCGATGGAAGTGAAAAAGAGGCTTCAGGAAAGGGGGATAGAGGTTAAGATCCTTCAGCTGGACGAGATCCGAAGGGTCATCACCCCAGAGCCGAAATATACAGAGGAGGAAAGGGACATCGTCTACGCCAGCCTGGCCTATATGGGGAAGATCCTGGCGGAAGAGAATAAAAACGTCATCATCGATGCTACCGCCAACAGACGCCGCTACAGAGATCTGGCCAGGCAGATGATCCCCAACTTCGGCGAGGTCTTCATCCGCGCTCCTTTAGAGGTATGCATGGATCGAGAAGAGAGGAGAAATGCAGTATTCTCTCCCAAAGATATCTACAAGAAGGCAGGGAGAAAGAATGCACTCGTTCCGGGGGTCAATGTGGCCTATGAGGAGCCGATCTCTCCGGAAATTGAGGTTGATGCGGCTGTATCCAGCCCTCTTGAGAGCTCAAGGTACATCGCAGATCGAATCGCAGTGCTCTATGGATCGTCATGATTCGAGAACGGTCTAGTCCATTCCAGCGATACCGAATGGTCCTCCTGCAATCCGGAAAGGTTAAAATATAGTCACTAAGACTTCATATCAGGAGTGAAGATTCTTGAAGTGTAATGCAGGCTTTGTGGGTTTCGATGGAACAGAGAATAAAAGAACTCTTCTTGCTACAGCAGAGGTCAAGAAAGCGGCTGGAATCGATGGCGATCTGAATGTGCTCCTCAGAAAACCTCATGGCCGGGCCAGGTCCATCATGGCCAAGTTCAACCGCCTCTATGGCGTGAAGGCTTATCTCAGCGATATGGCCCTTAAGGATAAGTGGCAGGCAGCGGGTGTTAAGATCGAAGGCGGATACGATGACTTCTTTTCTGCATCCGATTTTATCATGGTAGGAAGCCCCGGAGACCAGGAGCTGCCCTACGTCGAAGCGGGCCTGGCCAACGACTGCTTCGTCTCCCTCATGGGAGGGGCAGATCGGCCTGAGCTCTTGAAGGGATTGGAGGAGAACAAGAAGGTCAAGATCACGGACGAGCTCAAAGCGGACTTCGTCCGAGAGTTCTTCTTTGGTCTGGAAAACTACCAAATGTTCTTAAAAGCCAGGCCGAAGCTGGTGCAGTGCACAAGCTGTAACACTACCGGCCTTTCCCGTCTGGCTCTGGCCGCCCGGCCCCTGGGCCTTACCGCCATCCTGGGGAACATCGACCGCAGGCATGGAGATCCGCATACTGTAGTCAAGGCTTCACCCAGTGCCGTTCAGTTCGGCAAGGGAGCTGGCCACCAGGGAACAGATGCTGGAACCATCTTCGAGGAGGTCAACTTCTCCATCCGGGCGAGCAAGGTGCCAACCACAGTCCCCCACACCAACTTCCTGAATCTGGTCTTCAAGGGAGATGTGACTGCGAGTCAGCTGGTAGAGCAGTACGCCAAGACAAGAGAGGTGGTGGTGATGCCCTATCAGGATGAGGGCAAGAAGCACGATTGGACCGGCGAAATCTTAGAGGCTTTCCTCTCCGGTATAGAAAGGCCCATCAGCCCGGAGATATTCGAGCTTATTGTCTCCGACGCCATAATCCCCTTCAAGCTGGGCGACTACACCATCCTTCAGACGGTCTCCATGGTGGAGCAGATGTCCATCGCCGTGCCAAACCACGTTGAATCCTATCTGCTTTCTGCTGGCTACCCTGCGGCAGATGTGCACTCTCTGGTGGATAAGACCCTGAGCGTCATGCATGGCATCTGGCCGGATAAACTGAGCTGCTGAATGCTCGCTCCTAAAGCAGTGCAGCCATAGGTTGGGCTTGGATTAGAATGCCAGAGGAGATTCGGGCCCAGTTTGAGGACGATAGGATCCGCCTGGGCCCTGAGGCCCTGCCTGAACTATTCGAGCAGGGCTACTTCGGCCGGCCCAAGGGGAAGGGCTTGGAGCTCTCCTTGGTGGAGGCGGCCTATCTCCTGGATCGATCAAGAATAAAGATACTGCGCAATGAGAAGGAGCTGGACTTCAGATCCTTTTTTCAAGCTGCCTCCTCAATGGAGAAGGGGTTTGAGTTTCGCTATGTGGTCTACAAGGATCTGAGGGAGCGGGGCTATTACGTCCAGCCCGGCAGACCGGATTTTCGGGTCTACCCCAGGGGAGGCCACCCGGGAAAGGGGCCGGCGGAATTTTATGTTCTGGTCATATCGGAGCGCAATCCCTTGCCTTTAAAGGAGATCATGGAGCCCGTCCGCCTGGCCGGACAGATGAGAAAGAAGCTCATGCTGGCCATTGTGGACGAAGAGAGCGACATCACCTTTTATGAGGCACGCGAGCGGTCGATGGCCGGGATGATGGCCGGGCTGGAGAACGGAGGCATGGCCACCCTGCTGGAGGACCGGGTGGTTCTATGGGACACGGAGGCCTCTCGTCTTCTGCATGAGAGTGGATTTTTTGGTAAGCCCGTGGGCGAACGGCTGCAGCTCTCTTTGGTCGAGTCGGCATACCTGCTGGAGAAGGGCAAACTTCAGCTGACTGACCGCCAGGGAAGACCGGTCGACCTGCCTGCTCTTACCGCCAGGGCAGAGCAGATCGATGAGGACTTCGAGCTCAAACTGGGTGCCTACCGGGACCTGAGGGAGAAGAGCCTGGTGGTCAAGACTGGATTCAAGTTCGGCACCCACTTTCGGGTCTACAAGCAGGTACATGGGACTCTAAAGGTCCCTCACTCTGAGTATCTGGTGCATGCCATCCCTCTGGATCATGTCTTCATGCCTCCGGTTCTCTCCCGCGCCGTCCGCCTGGCCCATTCGGTGAGAAAGCTGATGGTGTTCGCTTATCCAGATGACGGGATCGGATATCTGGAGATCAAAAGGCTGAAGCCCTAAAGAGCCTTCTGAATGCCCTGTTCTCAAGAAAATAATGTTAAAATACTAGCTCCGACCAGCAGATATCATGCCCAAAATCGAGGTAGAGCTGGATTCTGATCTGAACGACCGGCTATCGAATTTTGTTATAAAGAGCAGAGGAGCCCTTTATGTGCAGCGCTCCGAGGTGGT
>WOYM01000082.1:0-18681 GCA_011620785.1 Methanothrix sp.
GCCAGGGAATATGTCTTGAAGGTCTCCAATAAAATTGTCCCAACTAGTTCTTTCCTTATTTAACAAACAAAGAACATTTCTGAATACATTATTGGCATCTCCTCTTGCAGCTGCCTTTCTAACTGTTATCGGCGTTTTATATTCTTCAAACGCAGGAATCCCTGCAAGTCCAGGAACAAAAATACTGAATGGCTCTTCAATTGATTGAAGTTTCTTCCCAAACTTGCTCCCAATTATAGTAATGGCGATATTTCTGTTTTGTCCTTTCTTTACTATGATTTGAGAAATATCTTTAAATCCATCTTCTTCAAATTCGAATTCTACTTTTATTGCATAATCTTTTCGAAGGCCTCTGTTGAGAGCTAAGGCATAGACGTCCCGTAGCGGGGAATAGATCAATTGAGTTGGTGAAATAGATGTCTGTAAATTGTCTCCGGATGAATACCATTTTGCATTTTCAAGTGTAGATGTTGTTTGGGCCACGGATACCGCAAATTGTATTGCTTGAAGAATGCTGCTTTTCCCAGAATTGTTTGATCCAACGAGCACATTTATCGGTTTTAAATCGAGGGTCGCGTCTTCAATATTCTTAAACCGCTCTATTTTTACCCGATTAAGCATTTGTCATCAAACTCCACTAAATAGCATAATATGCTATTGCCATAGTGACAAAGACTAATTTCTTCCTCGCAGCTTCATCGCCTCCACAAACGCCAGAAACGGCGGCGATGGCTTACCCGGCCGGGACTTCATCTCCGGGTGGAACTGAGATCCGAAGAAGAAAGGATGCTCTGGAATCTCACAGATCTCCATCAGATCACCGTTCCTGCCAGAGAAGATCATCCCCTTCTCCTCGATGGGCTTGATATAAGCGGGATTGACCTCATATCTGTGCCTGTGCCTCTCCACGATATTGGTTTTGCCGTAGATCCTGTGCGCCAGGCTGCCCTCCAAAAGGCGGGCGGGATAATTTCCCAGCCGCATGGTCGCCCCCATCTGCCTGATCTTCTCCTGCTCAGGCAAAATAGCAATCACTGGATGAGGGGTCTCTCCAAACTCAGTGCTTCCCGCCCCCTCCAGGCCGCAGACGTTCCGGGCATACTCGATCACCGCCAGCTGCATGCCAAAGCAGATACCCAAATAGGGAACCTTCATCTCCCGGGCATACTGCACCGCCTTGATTTTGCCCTCTGTGCCCCGGGAGCCAAAGCCTCCAGGCACCAGAATGCCGTCCGCTTCCCGCAGGATGAGGTCAGATGATCCGTGCTCCAGCTCCTCGGCATCGATCCAGACGATCTCCGGCCGGACGCCAGCCTCAATCCCCGCATGCTTCAGAGACTCCCGAATGGATAGGTAGGCATCCTCCATGGGATCGGCGCACTGCTGACCCACGGTGTACTTGCCCACAATTGCCACTTTGACCGATCCCGTGACCTCTCCCATCTTCCTTACAAACTTATCCCAATCCTTCCTCTCCTCCAGAGGAAAGAGCCTCATCTCCTTCATGATGTACCTGGCAATGCCCTCGGCTTCCATCTGCAGAGGCACCTTGTAGATGTCGTCAGAGTTGTGGGCGCTGATCACGGCCTCTGCCGGCACATCGCAGAACTGGGCGATCTTGTGCTTGGTCTCTGGGAGCAGGGGATTCTCACAGCGAACCACGATCATGTCCGGCTGCAGACCCAGCTCCCTCATCACCTTCACGCTATGCTGGGTGGGCTTGGTCTTCTGCTCCCCATCGGTGGTGGAGGGGGCCAGGGTTACATGGACGAAGAAGATGTTCCCCGACTCCTCATACTTGAGCTGGCGCATGGCCTCCAGGAAGGGCATGGACTCGATGTCGCCCACTGTGCCCCCCACCTCAACCAGACATATCTCGCAGCCCCCGTCTCGGGAGACCTGACGGATGCGCTTCTTAATCTCCTCGGTGATGTGGGGGATGATCTGCACCGTCTTGCCCAGATACTCTCCTCGCCGTTCCTTCTCAATCACTGTGCTGTAGACCTTACCGGTGGTGATGTTGTGGTCTCGGGTCAGCTCGACATCAAGGAATCGCTCATAGTTCCCCAGGTCCAGGTCCACCTCTCCCCCATCCTTTAGAACATAGACCTCTCCATGCTGAAAGGGGCTCATGAGACCGGCATCGATATTGATGTAGGGATCGATCTTTATGGCCGTGACTTTATAGCCCCTGTTCATGAGCAGCCTGCCTATGGAAGCTGCAGTTATGCCTTTCCCAAGGCCGCTCATAACCCCGCCTGTGACCACGATATATCTCATTTTTACGCCTTCAGGAGCGTAGCCGCTCCGTATATGATAAGGGTGACGATCAAAATCGACGATACAAGGGCTCCGGGAAACTCGGGAATGCTCTCGGTGATGAAGGTCAGAACCAATGCGCTAACCAGGCCAAAGAAGATAACTGCGGGAATGATCTGCATCGCTCCGATCGCTCGTAAGCCGTCCTCATCCTCAGCTACTTCTCCTGCCTCCTCTTCAGAACGAATCTGATCTGATTCAAACTGCTCTGTGGAATTCTCTTCCCCTTCGACCGATCCGAGTGGCTCTCTTCTGATCCCTGGCCGGACGAGGTTCTCAGGATCCTGTGCTGCCTCGTCTCTCTGAAACCGCCGGTCCTCTCGGGGGATCTTAAAAGGATCAGACTCTCCAAAATAATCATCGGGCTCGGAGGAGTATCCGCTCTCCCTCAACGGACCAATGCGCTCCTGGCTGTGATTGTTGCTATCCAACCCAGAGAGATCCTCAATCCTGCGAAAACGGCGGGCAGATCGATATCTTTCTAGATCCTGATCCTTTGAGAACGATATGTTCCGGCTCTCCCTCTCATCCTCTTCATCGCGTCCATCCTTCGCCGGGACGAATTCCGTATCCAGATCCTCGGAGGACTCGTATGGACTGCGATCCTCATCCTCCCCGCCATCATCCATGCCCTCGGGATCAATTATCTCTGGATCAATCCCATCGGCGCCGATCTCATCCTCGTCAGGATTCCTTTCCTCTTCCCGGTAATCCTCAGTCTGCGCCTCCTCTGCCGGGGCGATGTCCCGGATCCGGGCTCGAGAGGGGACCCTGCCCAACCTATCTGATGGGCCCTGGTGGCCGAGCCCCTCGGGCTGGGTGCCGGGGAGCTGATCTGACTTGGAGACCATGGAATCCCGCAGGATGGTTATAGGCACCAGGCTATCGCCAATGCTGCTCTTCAGGATGATCTCTCCATCCAGCCGGTCTGTATCGTCGGGCATTCGGGCGAAGATTGGTATGATCTGCTTTCCATCCACATAGTCATCCGATCTTCTGAAGCGAACCGCCTTGAAGACGGGATCGCTGGCCTGAAGCGAGACATCTGAAGGCTCTCCATCGTTGATGACCACGAGGTTGAAGAGGGTCTCCTCGCCAGGAAGAAGATGGAGGACGATGGGTGTCTTGGTATCGCTTCCCTCGTTGATGCGAACAATATGATCCAATCCCAAAACCCCTCACTCGCTATTGTTACATAATATTGTATAAATATTTCGCCTGTGAATCCCAAGCCCCTTCTCTGCCCCCATCCCCTATTCTGGGGCTCTTAGCGCGGATTCGGCCAGGCATCCATCTGGTCAATCTAGAATATGATCATTCTCGAAGCTCTGGAGGCAGCATATTTGGAATCCCGTCCTCAATGGGATAGATCTCATTGCAAGCACGACAGCAGAGCTTGCCGGCTAATATCTCCGACTCATTCTCTTCGAATACCTCCAGGATCAGGTCTCCTTTGCACATAGGGCAAGCCAGAATATCGAGAAGATCGCGTTTCATTGCCGGCAACATCTGTTCTTATAAAGTATAAATCTTTGTCTCGCATCCGAAGCATCCGGTCCTGGAGACCTGACATGATGGGAATGGGCTTAATTTTACCAGCGGTCACTTCAATAAAATGGAGGCATTCCTCCAGAGTATGGCCTCTTTCTCTCCCTCTGATAGATCCAGCCTCTGGATTATCTCCACTGCTCTGCCCGGAATCTCCCAGGGATAGTCGCTGCCGAATATCACCCGATCCGCCCCAATATCCTGGATCAGATCCGCCATATTCTTTTCATCCAGATAAAAGGAGACATAAGCGGTATCAAAATAGGCATTTTCTCCCGCGGGGAGAAGATGCCTTCTCGACTCATCCCACATTCGCATCCCGCCCAGATGGGCCAGCAAGAGCTTGAGCTCGGGATAGCACTGGACGACTCTGGCAAAGCGCTCCGGCGTCCCGAAGACCTCCTCCCTCTCCAGAGGATCCCGGCCCGTGTGAGTGACTAGCATCATCCCTCTTTTGATCAATGCCTCGTAAAGCCTCTCGCAGCACTGATCATCGGGATAGAACTCCTGCAGCAAAGGCATTATCTTGACCCCTCGCACGCCGCAACCAGCCAGCCGGTCCAGCTCCGCCTCCAGGTTCTCCATAAACGGATGGATGGCTCCAAAGGGGATCAGGCCCTCTCCGGATACGGACAGAATCCAGTCGTTGAGGCTGGAGACATCCTCTCTGCCTTTGGCCAGGGGGAGGAGGACCGATCTCGCGATCCCGGAACGGCTCATGTGTCCCTTCAGATCCTGGGGCGCTCCGCTTCCCGGCACCTCTACCTTCAGCTTTCTTCTGGCCGCGGGCAGGATCTTGGCTGCCACCGACGGAGGATAGATGTGGGCATGAAAGTCGATGATCATTCAGATGATCCCCATCTCCGTCAGCCTGTCCGGCAGATAGGTCTTGGTTACAAAGTCCAGCCCCTTTCCAGCAAAAGCCTGCTGCTCGGCCTTCTTCTTGAGGTCTATCTGCAAGTGGATCTGCTTTTCCCAGTAGGGATTGGCAAACCTCGGATCAGAAAGCTCGCTCTTCAGGGCCTGAAGATCCCTGTCAGTAAGCTTGTCCGTGGATAGGTTATAATCCACGATATCGCTGGGCTGCACTCCCAGGAAGCGAGCCTTGGGCGTTACCAGATGATCGGAGAGATGGGCGCTCTTGATCGCTCCGTAGGCTATGCTGGCGAAGATGCGATAGGACCAGGGATCGCCATCGGTGAAGACTACCACCGGGAGGTCCAGCTCCGTGTTCAGCCTCTTTATGATCCGCCGGGTGGACCTGGCGGGCTGGCCTTTGATGTGCACCAGGATGGCATTATACTCCTCATCAAAGCCGTTTTCTATCAGCCGGGCGTACATTCCGCCGGTCTCAATGGCCATGACCATCCGGGCATCATGGTTGATGAACTCGATGTTATCCACGTTGAAGGGTATCTGATAGCCGGCCTCGCCAACGTCCTCCTGGCAGTGCATCTCTTTCTCTCCCCGGCGGGTCTGCTCTTTCAGGCGAAGCGGCCCGAAGACAGCTGCTCCGTCCTCCTCCGGACGGACGTGAAAATCCTCCCGGTGCAGATCGGTTACAATCTCCAGGTCCTCGATCAGCCGGTCGCTCTCTGCCTGCTCATTGAACTTGGCTATATCCCAGTTCTCGGAGATGTAATAGATCTCTCTTAATGTCGAGCCCCGATTGTTCTTGAGATGCTCATCTATCAGCAGCTCTGTCAGGTGGACGGTTTTAAGAAGGGTCTTGGCTCCCCGAACCGTCTTGACGCTGCGCATCGTCTCCTGGTCTCCGTAGATCCAGACATCGTCTTTAGTGGAGAACTCGATATTTCCCTTGGTCCGGGAGGGCAGAGATATATGAGGTACAACTCCCCGCTGAAACTGGCCATAGAGCGAATCGGCCAGACGGAGAAGGTTCTCTTCTGCCGTTTTCGACCGGGAATCCCTCAACGCTCTCTCCGAGCTCTTCCTGTCATCTGATCCTGCCATGCCCTCACTCCAATCGCTGGGATCCTGTCATCTATCAGATCTCCCTATCAGATCGCTCTGGCGCCGGTGACGATCTCCGGGTCCAGACCCTCTACCACCGGCTTAGCTGGCCCGTTGCTATTCGCCCCGATCTGGTAGCTGATAATGGCCTTCTGGCCCGGGCCTACGGAGAGCTTCCAGTGGTGATCGTATCCATCCCCCAGAGAAATTACCTTGGCAGGGGGACTGACCGCCTCCGCCTTCTCCCCCAAAATCTCATGCAGCTTGAAGGATCTTATAAGGTCGCTGTGGTTCTCGACCACCAGCCGGACCGAGATCCGGCCGTCCTGCTGTTCGCTCTCCCTGTAAACCAGAAGGTTGCCCATGATCTTGGCCACCACCGGTCCGATGTCCGGCTCGGGACGGTCCAAGACATCGGCGAGCTTCTTTGCTATCCGGGGAAGGATCTTTCTGATGATCTCCTCCTTCTCCCGTCTCTCGGATAGCAGGCTTTGCCTGCTCAGGTAGCGACGCAGCTTTCGAGCCACCTCCTTGAGCCCCAGGTCGATCTCAACGAGAATCTCCGGCATATCGGCCACCGCATCCTTGCTCTCCGAGGTGAAGGGGATATTGGTGGAGGCGATGTGCACCAGCAGCACTGCCGGACCGACGGGAATACCGCTTCCTGCGGACTGGCTCAGAGAATAGTTCTTCCAGGAGACCGACTCCACAGCATGAGTTATGGCGCAGGCCCCCTGCTGGTAGACCAGGGGGACTCGATTAGCGAATCGGAGTATCTCTATGCGGCCTTCTCGGGCCAGCTCACCGCCATAGCCCATTCCCACCTCAACCAGGAAGGGATTTCCTGAGTAGACGGATACCGGCCTGGTGGTGGTGGCTATGAAGTCCAGCCGGAACTCCTTCTCCAGCCCCGCCCGGATAAGCTCCTCTCCTATGGGTGATAAGCAGTCCACCGGAGGCGACTTAACCCGGATCTGTTTGAAGGCCAAAAGCAAGCGCACCGCCTCATCGTGGTCCAGGCTTGCGGGAGGAGCTTCAGGGTCCAGATCCGCTTTTTTGCACAGCTCCTGGGCGGATATCGTTCCGATGGAGGAGAAGGTCTCCTTAAGAAATACCCGGAGCTTCTTCTTGTCGGTATAGCGCAAGAGCTTGATCAGCTCCCCAAGCTCTATTCCCTCTGGATGGGGCTGGATGGCATAGGCCTTCTTGGGAAGGCTCTCCGTCGCCCGCTCGAAGACCTCCACATTTCCCTCCGGCTCCACCAGGGTTAAGCGGGCATGGGGGTTGACGATAGCAGCGCTCTTCAATGAGCCATAGACCGACTGCCTGCGGCTGCGGACATAAGAGCCCTCCATTTCCATCTCTACCCGCGTTCCCCGAGGCCTCTCCCAGTCCACCTCCTCTGCTTTAATGATCTCAGGCTCGTTTTTGGAGGTGTTGATCATGAGCTCACAGTAATATGCAGGCCTGTCCGGAGCGATCTTGGATATAACTCGCGTCGGCCTGCCGCTGGTGAGCTGGGAGTAGAGCACCCCGGCGGAGATTCCTATGCCCTGCTGGCCTCTGCTCTGGCGCAGAGTATGAAATCGAGAACCATAGAGCAGTTTGGCAAAGACGCGCGGGATTTCCTCCGGCACAATCCCCGGGCCATTATCCTCCACTATGACCTGAAAGTATTCGCCGCTCTTTTTTATCTGCACGAATATGTCCGGCAGAATGCCCGCATCCTCGCAGGCGTCCAAAGAGTTGTCCACCGCCTCTTTTACACAGGTAATTAAGGCGCGAGGCGCGGAGTCGAATCCAAGGATCTGACGGTTCTTCTCAAAAAATTCAGCTACGGAGATGGCCTTCTGCTGTTTAGCCAGCTCCTCAGCGATCTCCATGAGAGGGGATGACGGGGCTTAAAGCTCGGCCCCGACCACCGTCTGGGTGGCATTGACGTTATCAATCTCTCTGATCACATCGACCAGCTTGTTGAGCATGCTCAGGCCCTCGACCTCAATGATCACCACGAAATCGAATTCGCCGAAGACATGATACACATCCTTGATGCCGTCGATCTCCTGCAGAGCATTGTATACAGTCTTCTCCTGTCCTGGCACCACCTTGACCATCGTTACACCAATTACCATATTGACTCACCTCTGCTCTATGAGCTTCTGTAGATTATATAAGACTTTTCAGCTCTTCTTTCCAAGGTTGAAGGTCTCCACTTCTTCATCCCCCCCGGCCTCAGGCCAGGAGTCCAGCGATCCACCCTTCTTGGGCTTGATCTTTTTATTTGGCTGCTTTTCCTCTGGCATCTCCTTTTGCTTTGCTTCCCGCTTCGCCTCGAACCCTTCTTCCCGAGACCTGGAATCATCTCCCACGGTCTTGGCCAGGTCCGCCTTCAGAGAGGCAAGGGCCCGAGCGACCATTTTGCGGTAGCGCTCTATATCGGTATGATAGTGCTCCCGGGCACGAGCCGCATCCTGCTGATTGGTGGAGGGATAAGCGCTGTCTGCGGTGGCAAAGTCGCTTGACAATGGAGCTGGTTCAGCCTTCTCGAGGAGTGAGAGCCTCTCAAGAGTGTGCCTGGCGGTATCCATTATCCACCGGTTTCTGGTTGCCTCATCCACCCTCTGGATGGACTCAGCGCGCAGAGATATGATGACATTGCCGTCCTCCGTCTGGTAGAGGTTGGGCTTTCCCACGATGGAGACAAAAGCAGGTGCATCCATGCTGGCCAGTATCTGAGCGGCCTCTGGCTGGTACTGCCCGGCATAGATCAGAATGCTGCCCGTCGGGTCCACCACTCGCCCCCGCCAGTACTCCACATCTGTACCGATATCGTCCTTCTCGGTCAGCGTTCCCACGAAGAAGACCCGATTGCATTTGGCCCCGGTAGGGGTGAGAAGGTATTGAGGAGCATATTGATGCTGGTCCTCACCTTCCCGGAAGGAGTAGTTTGAACTCTTCAGCTCCTCGGCGAATATCCTGCGCGCCACCTCTCTGGAAAATCCCGCCATCCTAGATCGCCTCCACCCGGCTCATGAGCTCGTCCACACTCGATTCTGTCACCGGCATGAGCTCATTTATGGTCTCCACCAATAGATAGCGATCGACCCTTGGCCCAGCGATGGCAAAGTATCTGCCCACCAGCTTGCTCTCGATGAGGGAGCGCACCACCTCGTGATCGAGCGCCTCCATGGCCATCATCCTGGCTTCATCCAGGGTAAGCCCAACCAGCCGCTCAGTGGTCTCCCGGTTGATGAGGACATCCTGCACCCGGCGGCCATCGTCCAGCACCGCCTTGATGCGCAGATCATATGTGCCATCCACCTTTCCATGCTCGGTGCATACTCCCTTGGCCAAGGAGCGTTTGCATACCGGGCAGCGCTTTATCAATCCCGAGCCCTTCTGCACATCCACCAGAGCCCCGGAGAACTCTGCAGCCTGGGAGCCGATCTCTATGTCAACATCCAACGGCTCGATCTGGCTGGTGCGGTTCAGCTTCACGCTGAACCTCCCCTGGAACTCATCTGTAACCAGGTTTCGAAGAAGATAGCTCTTCCCCTCCTCCAGGTTGGCAAGATCAGCTTTCGCCCATTTCACAAACTTTATAGAGCCGGTCTCATCGCCGATCAGGCCCGACTGGGAGATGGAATCGCTGTTCGGCTCCCAGAGCTGAGCCACCTTGACCTTCAGATCGACCCACAGTCCAGGCTCGCAGATCTCGATCACCTTCATCTCCTGCGCGGCCCGGCTGACCGATCTTGCCTCCACCTCATTTTCCAGTGGCTCTATCTGGCTGGTGCGATTCAGTTTTATGCTGAACCGGCCCTGGAACTCATCCGTGATCACTTTCTTCAGAGAATAGCTCTGGCCTAAGACCAGATCGGGCAGCTCGGACTTCTTCCATTTCACAAACTTCATTGCCCCCGAGCCATCGCCAACCAGGCCGGTCTGAGAGATGGCATCGGTTGCCGGCTCCCAGAGATCCAGAACCTTAACCTCCAAATCCACCCACCGGCCGGATTCCTTGATCTCGGAGAGCTTGACCTTCTCCGAGCTGGCCCTGGCTTGAGGCATAATTCCATGCTCCTTTTGGAAGTAGTTCAAGACCGATCTTCTTGCTTCCCCTTCCGGCACGCGAAAATCGTCGATTAGCTTCTTTAGGCGAACCTCAATCTCCTCATCAGGGACAAGGATGTTCTGCTCCCTGAGACGAGCCGATATCTGATCTATTATTTCTTTCATTACCCGTATGCCCCCTGTTTTTCATTGAGAGGTGATAGTAACTGGGCTCTTGAACTATTTAAGGAAGATCTGTGCGGAGAGAAAGTAATCCCCGGAGATTACATAAACAAGGCTTGCAGATTTCAGAAAACGGGATGAAATGGAAGAGGATAATATAGGTAAGAGTGAAGATAGAAGACGACCAAGATAAAACAAATGGCTTAATGCCGGGAGGTATGGCTGTATGGAGATCGCGACCTGGTTTGGAAGGATTGATTCGGAGACTGGATCAGTATTCTTGTCTGAAGATGGGGAGAGGATGATAGATGCCCTTTTAAAGAGGCCTCTTCCTGCCGGCCCATCCGTTCAGCCCGACCTGCGCTGCCTGGCCCTAATGCATGGATATACGGCAGGTGATATCGAATATAACGCCCGCCTCAGAGAGGTCGCCCTGAGCCTCGTTCGCCGCCAGCTTGCCCAGTTGGCTACTGCAGAACAGGACCTCCTCCAGGCGGTGGAGGCCATAGACGATATGACTGAGGCGATAAATCTGCTGGATGAGAGGCTCTATGAGTGGCATCGCCTGCACCATCAGAGGATCGTTCATGGAAAGGATCTGGCGGAGTCGCTCTGCGAGGATCGGATTATGGGACCCTTTGCCAGGTCCATTCTCCGATTGAGGGAATCGAGGAAGAGCATGGAGGAGGAAGTAAGCTTTCGGGCAGAAGAGCTCGCCCCAAACCTCTCCGCTCTGGCCGGACCGATCCTGGCAGCGAGGCTCATATCCAGGGCAGGAGGCCTGAGCCGGCTGGCAAAGATGCCCTCCTCCCGGGTGCAGGTCATGGGGGCGGAGAAGTCCCTCTTCAAGCATCTTGACGGCCATGCCCCTTCCCCCAAGCACGGGATAATCTTCCGCCATCCAGCAGTCATGGGGGCCCCAAGAAGGCTGCGGGGAAAGGTGGCACGCGCTCTGGCTGGAAAGCTCGCCCTTGCTGCCCGGCTGGACTACTATGGAGCTAGCCCCTCACCTGACCTGGCAGCCTCCCTGGAGAGGCGGCTGAAGGACATCAAACGCAGGGGAGGGAATAGAGTGGAGAGCAGCAGATTGGCTGAAGAAAGGAATGAGCAGCAAGGATAGAATCAGGATCAAATTTATATTCGATTGAGATGAAGTTGCGCATATGAAATGGTGGCAATCCGGGTTTCTGATGATATCGGCATTTAGCATCATCGCCTGCTTGGGCTTTCTGGTTCCCCCAGCAGCGGGAGTTGCTCAGAATATGACTGAGCACTCCTGGATCTACAATCAGGGATACTCGGATGATATGCGCATCTACCAGACAACCAGCGGCTTTCACGGCCAGAAGTTGGTCACTGGGACCAGAGGTACAGGCACTATATCCCGCTCCATTGACGCTCATGTCTATGGCGGATTTGAGGATGGATTCAATGAGATCTGGGCCAATGAATGGGGAGTCTACCAGAACAAGCCATCTTTATACAGCGAGCCCATCACCAAGAGCGACCTGAGAAATGCCCTCTGCGCCAAGAACTATGAGGTGGGATCGATCTATTCCGAGAGCTACTCTGAGATCCGGGACCTGGTCAAAGACACCTCCGTGAGCCAGACCAATGAGAACTCAGTGTACAGCATCCACACCGAAGCGGATGGAACGGCAAGGGTGGGAGCGCGGGTGCAGAGAAGCACCAGCTCCGCTCCTGCCTACATCATGACCGGAAGCTATCAGGGCTACACAAATATGAGGATGCAGCTGGAGAGCGGCAACGCCTCCATTATGACTCTTCCCTGCCCATGAGGCAGCTATATTTTTCAAAGTCTTTTTTGCTGAGGATTCCATTATCCAAGATCTAGACCAGAGGCCTGGGTTGCTTTTTCTCCGGGAGGACGGGAAGGGGCATGGTGTTTATCAGCAGCGGCGAAGAGACATACTTTGCCCTCTCCACCAGCAGCTCCTTTCCCCAGGGGGTCAGGCCGAAGAGGGGCACCGCAGTTCCCACCTGCACCAGGGGTACAGCCTCTTCACGTATATGCCTGGAAGCGCAGCTGGTGACGATATCCGCCGCCTTCAAGAGCCTTCTGGCATCATCCTGGCTGATCCCTGTGAGATGGACCCCGATTATCATTATCCGCACTCCAGTTGATCTCTCCAGCTCCCTCAGCCTCTCTGCAGTCTGGACATCTGCTACCGTCACAGCGAACCGGCAGTATCCAGCGCTTATGGCATAGGCCGCGCCCTCCAGCTGATCGATCCTTCCACTCTCGGGAGAGAGGACATGCCCATCCCTGGATCTTATGCCATCTATAACCTCAGGAATGGGATCTGTCTCCACCAGTCCCGAGATGTATCCGCCCATGCCCTGGACCAGCGATCCATTAGAGGTGATGACCGTTCCAGCGCCATCGCACACGGTAACGGCAGCATCGATAATACCCCTCATAAGGCCGGTCATCATCGATTCAGATGCCCCAAAGCCGACGAATGTGTCCATCTCCAGCTTCCGTCGGGCGGAGAACATTCCATGCTCCTTAATGCGAAACTCCATATTGGCAGCCGCAGACTCCTTTGTCACCTTTTTTATTCCCCGGACCTTATCGAAAAGAGGACACCATTCGATCACCGGCTCGGTGGCTTCAGTTACCTCTTCCTCGCTCACCTTTATGGCTGATCTTCCCAGTAGCTCCATTTTATGCATATCGTCCACCTCAAGAGGGACTACAGCGGCTATATCCTTGTCTGCCTGTTCTTGTCTCTTTGCATTGCCTAACCATGGCCAATGCATTTTCTCCATGATTCTCTCCTACCTGTATAGCTATAAGCCCTCTGCATCGATCCAACTACTCTCGACTACTGCATGCAGCAAGGATTCATAATATATTTGAAATTAAATATAGTAATTATGTAAGGAAAATTTTCTATCTCAATCGAATTATTTTTGACGAAACTTATACATATGCTATCATTCATTATGCGCCTGGTGAAAGCTTTGAATACATCAGCATCCGCTGATATCGCTGCCGAGCGCGACGAGTTTGCATCTATATTGATGAAGATAGGCCTCAAGAGGAACGTGGCCAAGGTCCTGACCTATCTAGCGGGAGTGCCCGAGGCAACCAGTCGGGAGATTGAGATCGGATCCGATTTGCGCCAGCCTGAAGTTAGCATTGCCATGAGAGATTAGAAGGCTGGACTGGGTTGCAGAGAGGGATGAGAGGAATCCTGGAAAAGGTCGACCTTATCGCATCTATAAGCTGAACTGCAGCCTTCCGGATATCGTGCCGTATCTGGAGTCGGAGAACGTAAAGGAAGCGGATAAGGTGATGAAGCAGATTGAGAAGCTCAGAGCTATTACAAAAGTTTATTTTTTATTAATTAAGTAATGAAATTTTCTGATATGCATGCCGATAGTTTTCACATACTCCGAGTTGATTATGCACAACCAAATTCAAATGCACTCACCTAAACATCTATATTATATTTCAAGATGCGCCAATTTACTCTATGCAAAAATCTATATACTAATAGATTACTAGAATATGGCAGAATAAAGAAGAGGGGATGGATATGAAGTACATCATCGACGATGCCATGGGCAGGGCTGAGGCTGAGAGCAGGGTCAAGCCTTCCAGCATGATTAAGAGCGATGAGGAGCTAGTGTCGGTTCTCGAGGAACTGACCACGGTCATCAGGGTAATTGGTTGTGGTGGAGGAGGCTCGAACACCATCGACCGCCTGGCAGAATGCGGCATCCAGGGGGCAGAACTCTTTGCGGTGAACACCGATGCTCAGCACCTTTTGCATATCAATGCCGATCGCCGTTTCCTGATCGGCAGGCGTACAACCCGCGGCCTGGGCGCGGGCAGCCTGCCTGCCATCGGCGAAGAGGCTGCTCAAGAGGATATAGATGAGATCAGAGCGGCAGTGGATGGGGCGGACATGGTCTTCGTCACCTGCGGCCTTGGGGGCGGCACAGGCACTGGCGCCTCGCCGGTGGTGGCAGAGGCGGCCCGGGAGGCGGGCGCCCTTACCATCTCCATCGTCACTATTCCCTTCAGCGCAGAGGGGACGATAAGAATGCAGAATGCAGAAGCGGGCTTAAATAGGCTGCGAGAGGTCTCGGACACCGTGATCGTGGTGCCAAATGATCGACTCTTGGATGTCGTTCCCAACCTTCCCCTGCAGGCGGCCTTCAAGGTGGCGGATGAGGTGCTGATGCGCTCGGTCAAGGGGATTACTGAGCTCATAACCCGTCCCGGTCTGATCAACCTGGATTTCGCTGATGTCAGAACGGTGATGACAAACGGCGGCGTGGCTATGATCGGAATGGGTGAGGCACAAGGAGAGGAGAAGGCGCGGGACTCGGTGTCGAAAGCCCTGCGAAGTCCCCTCCTGGATGTGGACGTATCCTGCGCGACATCTGCCCTGGTGAACGTGGTTGGGGGTTCTGACATGACCATCACCGATGCCGAGACCGTGGTGGATGAGGTCTATCAGAAGATAAATCCTGAGGCTCGGATCATCTGGGGAGCACAAATAGACCAGAACCTCGATCATACCCTGAGGACCATGCTGGTGGTTACAGGAGTCTCGTCTCCCCAAATACTGGGAAAGGACATGAGCAAGAGGGTGACCTCAAGGCATGGCATAGACTTCCTATCCCGCCGGGCACGTTATTGATGGAGCTCATATAGGAGGTGCCACTGCCTCCCTATAGCTCTGCCTTCCCCTTTTGCTCGCTCATATTTGCATCTCTTCTCTTTTTCTTTCGATTACCCCCTCAAAGCCCGTTGCTGCACTTGATCATCTCTGTTGGCCGTGCTAGCATGCACCATGTCAATCGATGGAATTATAAGTGCGCTCCCCCTATCAGTATCTGTTTATCTATTGAAGGGATGTGATATCCATTCTGACCGAGAAGGTGAGCGGGGAGCTTGAGATGTTGCAGAGGCACCTGCTCATACTCAAGCATGTGGTGGAGAACGAGCCCATTGGTATTCTCAAGCTGGCGGAGGAGACGAGCATACCCAGTCATAAGGTGCGTTATTCCCTAAGAATACTGGAACAAGAGGGTCTGATCAAGGCAACCGCTCCCGGCGCGACCACAACCCACGAGACCGGTCCATTCCTCAAGGAGCTGGACTCGATGATCGAAGAGCTTTCTAAGAGAGCAGATGAACTGAAAAAGATCAAGATCGCGAGGTAAATGCTCTATCGCCAAACAGCCCAGTCCATAGAGGAGCTATCCTCCGCCCCGCGCAGCTGTAAGGCGGAGTTGTGCTCCCGCCTGATTGCAGAGATGAAACCTGAATTGCTCTGCCCTACGATCCGTCTCCTGTTGGGCCAGCTCTGGCCGCCCTGGGAGGGCAGAGAGATGGGGGTGGGGCCAGAGGGGATCGCTGCCGCTCTGGAGGAGATCTCAGAAGAGAATATATCCCGGCTCAGAGATCGAATGGGGGAGATGGGGCTGGTGGCGGAGGCTGCACTGGCGGAAAAAGGCCAGCATTCGCTCTCCAGTGAGCCTCTACAGTCCATGTCCGTATACGAACAGCTAAGGCGGATCTCTCTGATTCGGGGCAAGGACTCCGAACAGAGAAAGAACGCTCTTCTCCGGGGCCTCTTCCAGGATGCGAGTCCCCTTGAGGGAAAGTATATAGCTCGGACAGTTCTAGGAAATATGCTCGCCGGAATCGGCGATAAGACCATGCTTGCTGCTTTTGCTCTGGCCTTCTGCTGTGACCCGGATCAGATTCAGAGGGCCTATAGCCTCCTGCCGGACCCGGGCAAGATCGTCATCATGGCTGCCGGAAACCATTTGGAAAGAGCGTCCATCCAGCCGGGCATTCCCATAAAGCCGATGACGCTATGCGCCCTGAAGGCAGAGGATCTAAAGACCGCAAGAGAGGCGGGAGAGGAATCAGCGAGATGGGCGGTTTTACCCAGGTATCATGCCCTGAGGGTGCAGGTTCATAATACAGGAGATGGGGCTTATATCTTCAGCTCCCGGCAGAAGAACATCACCACCTCGTTAAACGGCCTGGCCCAAAGGCTGAGCGGCATGGATGAGGAATTCATAATCGATGCCGATCTGATCGGCTTTCAGGAGGGGAAGATGTGCTCTCAATCGGAGATGCTCAGGTATATCAACCGCCGCCGCCTCTCCCGAAGATGCAGCATATCGCCTGCCCTGCTAGCCTACGATCTTCTCTATCTTTCTGGTGAGGACATCACCTCCCTGCCCTTCCAGGAGAGGCGAAAGAGGCTGCTGGAAGCTTTGGGCGAGCCCAGATCCATGCCCTTCCAGGGAATATCTGCGACCCGTGAATGGATCGTCCTGGAGAAGGATCTAAAGAAGGACTCTATTCAGAGCCATCTGGACCGGATGGTGGAAGAGGGCGGAGTGGGCTTGATGGTGCGGAGCCTTATGAGCCTCTACCGGCCTGGAGAATGCAGCAGATGCGATTTCTTTGTGGGAAGAGAGATGTCCATATCAGCCGTTATCGTCCGGGCGGAGTGGGGCAGGAGGAGCAGTGATCAGATCTTCTCTCGATTTCTCGTCGCTCTGCGAGAAGGGGACGACCTCGTACCAGTGGGCTGGATAGGGGGTCAATTGGGCCAGAAGGATATTCTGGAGCTGGATCGTCAGTTGAAAGCTCTGGCCAGAGAATGGGATGATGCAGGTGTTTGTGTCAATCCCCAGGTTCTCCTCAACCTGAAGATCCAGGGTGCTCGCAGGAACGATAAGGGCTATGCCATCGTCCGCCCTCAGGTTTTAGGGATCGATCTTTTTGCCTCCTGGGAGGATGCGGATGAACTGAATAGGCTTTTTCCATCCTCTGGCCGATGATCCTCAGAGCATTTGACCCCTGGAAGAGCGAGCTGTGCACCTGTCCTGCCAAGCTCAGCCTCAATCCCTATACCGGTTGCCCGCACGGCTGCCTTTACTGCTATGCCTCATCTTATATCCCCCGGTTCTATTCCTGCCGGCCGAAGGTCGATCTATTGAGGAGGCTTGACCGAGAGGCGGCCAAGGTCGTCCCCGGCCTATTTATTGCTATCTCCAACAGCTCTGATCCTTATCCTCCCATAGAAAAGGAGCTGGGATTGACCAGGGGGTGCCTGAGGATACTGAAAGATAGGAACTTTCGGGTGCAGATCATCACGAAGTCCGATCTGGTCACCAGGGATATCGATCTTCTCGCCGCAATGAAGGCGGCGGTGGCCGTCACAGTCACCACATTGGATGAGTCTCTAAGCCGGAGGCTGGAGCCGGGGGCGCCATCGCCAAAGAGAAGGCTCTTTGCACTGAATGAGCTCTCTCGGGCAGGAATACCCCTGTCAGCCAGAATCGATCCGATCATCCCGGGAATCAACGACTGCGGGATCGAGGACCTGGTCTGTTCCCTTCATTCCGCTGGGGTCAGGCATATAACCTCCTCCACATATAAGGCCCGGCCAGATAGCATAAAAAAAATCACCGCTGCCTTTCCGGAGGAGGGAACGGCGCTAAAAGAGCTCTTCTCTCGAGGAGGGAGATATTCGGGCAGCAGCTATCTTCCGGCTGATTTGAGAAGGAGCATTCTGGAGAATGTAAAATCCCATGCCCATCAGGCTGGCATCACCTTCTCCACCTGCCGGGAGGGATTCGTACTTGAGGGGGGCATAAGTTGCGATGGCTCTCATCTCCTGCCCCTGTAATCAGCAGCTAAATTAACGAAGTGGATAAAAAATAAATTGAATAGTTTGTATAAAATATAGATATCGAAAAAAATCATAAATGCAATGCGTCAACCTTATGGTGCCCTTTGCCCACGAAAGTTTATTTATATGAAGAATAACTAGAATCCACGACGATTCTTCTTAAAAGGGAGGATGTTCAAGCCATAGTCATAAATGTCATATGCAAGAGCAAAAGGAGGATTCGATATGAAAAACGTTCTGGCCATCAGCATGGCCATCATGATAGCAGCCATTGTTATGATGCCTGCTCTGGGTTATTCTGAGGAGATGGCAGAAAATCCATCTTATACAGTGGCCTCGGCAGGAAATCAGTCTTATTCTGCAGGCTCTACAGGAAGTCAATCCTATACCGCTACATCAGCAGGAGTGCAGTCCAATACCGCAGCCAATGCGGGAAGAAATGGCTATAGCATCTCAACAGGAGTTGCCGCCCATAACCTCACCTCGGATATGGTAACAGAAGTAAATTCTGTGAGCGCCTCTCCAGAACTGGGCACGAGGGTTCCCTACTCCATCAAAGACGGATCCATGGTTCCTTACTCCATCCAGCAAGGATTCATTGTCCCATACTCGCCAAAGCTGGGATCCATCGTTCCCTACTCGATCCAGATGGGATCATCTGCTTCGTACTCTATCAAGCTGATGGATGAGACCAACGCCACCCTACGAGGCACCTATCAGACCGTGAAGCTTGAGCCAAAGAAGCTGGGCAGCATTGCCCGCAAAGAGACCGTAGCACTGGCAGGCGAAACCCCGTCTGTTGCCGCGGTCGAGACACCAGAGGTCCAGGAAGCAGCTCTTAATGAGACTGTAGCTCTTAATGAGACTGTAGCTCTTAATGAGACTGTAGCTCTTAATGAGACTG
>WOYM01000082.1:18781-32558 GCA_011620785.1 Methanothrix sp.
GTAGCTCTTAATGAGACTGTAGCTCTTAATGAGACTGTAGCTCTTAATGAGACTGCATCTCTTAATGAGACTGCATCTCTTAATGAGACTGCATCTCTTAATGAGACTGTAGCTCTTAATGAGACTGCATCTCTTAATGAGACTGCATCTCTTAATGAGACTGCATCTCTTAATGAGACCGCCGCTGAAGCGGAACAGGGATACACCATTGAGGGCGTTGTCTTCGAAGATCTGGACGGAAATGGGGTAATGAATGTCAACGAATCTGGCCTTGCTAACTGGACAGTCAACCTGGAGCAACCTGAGGGAGTAGTTATCACGAGCGTCAACACCGCAGCAGACGGAAAATTCGTCTTCCTCAACCAGCTTCCTGGTGTATATACAATCAAAGAGGTCCTTCAAGCAGGCTGGACGCTTATCTCACCCGCTGATGGCAAGTTCACCGCAGAGGTCATAAACGAGAGCGTGACCCACCTGGAGTTCGCCAATAACCAATCCTGAGCCCTTTTCTTCCTTTTTTTTCAGTCCACCGGCAGGAATCCCTATGGTCAGGTTGAAGATTTCTCGGCGTTCAACCAAAAATCTTTCATAGATTGGGCAAAAGAAATAATCGTAAATTCGTGGGGGATGATCATGAGAATAAATGTTGTATTAACATCTGCAGCACTGCTCCTGATGATAATGGGGCCAGCGGCTGCCATAGGCATGAGCAGCGGTAATGGCTGTGTTGCAAGAAACGCTCTGGAGGCCTATTGCGTTAACCATGGAGGATGTCCTAAAGATGGAAACTGCTATTTCCCGGATGGCGGTTATTGCGATCTGGAGTCCTTCTACCAGGGAACCTGTCCTGGCAAAGAGTATTATGAGGATGCCCTTTGGATGTTGGAGGCCTATTCTTTCCTTTATGGGGATTACACACCATATGGACAGTACTATGTGCCGGGCACGGGATATTCCTATTATGCCGATCCCAATGCTAATCAGCTCTCCAATCCCTATTGGAATAGCGATCTGGGCAGCTACTATTACTGGCCGGTTTATACCCAAGGATACGGCACATCCTAGGTCGATATCACTCCATATTTGGAGGCATTCGCTTTAGGGGGAGATGATTATTTGTGTTTGACCTGGTTGTGGTGGGCGCTGGTCCGGCTGGCTCGACTGCCGCCCGGAAAGCAGCCGGAATGGGCCTTAAGGTCTTAATCCTGGAAAAGGAGGAGTTTCCCCGCTACAAGCCCTGCGGTGGGGCTCTATCGGAGAGAGCGACCTCCTGGCTGGACCTTCGCCTTCCCGAAGCCATATGCGAGAAGGCCATAACCGGAGCTCGGATCCACTTCCATGATTGGGTTCAAGATAAGGTCAAGGGCTACAGACTCAGCACTCTGATCAGCCGGAGCGCCTTTGACCAGTTCCTCCTTCAGAAGGCAATCGAGACCGGGGCCAGTGTCTCATTCTCTCGTGTTCTGAACTACAGCAGCAAAGAGGATCATGTATCCGTTCAGACAGGTGATCAGATCTATAGATCCCGATTTTTGGTCATTGCCTCCGGCTGCCAGGATCCTTTAAGAAACCAGATATCGGGAAAGGCCTCAAGAGATGATATCGGGGTCTGTCTGGTAACAGAGATCGAGGCGAATGATAGGGATATTGAGGCCAGACTGGGCAGCCTTCTGGATGTACATTTCGGGATAGCAAGCGGAGGCTATGGCTGGATCTTCCCTCATCGTGGGTACTACTCCGTGGGCATAGGAGGCCTGGCATCCCAGATCCGCTATCCCCGCATGATAATGAAAGGATTTCTTGAGGACAACGGCTTTGAGCGGGATCAGACAATAATTCATGGCCACACCATACCGCAAGGAGGTAAGAAGAAGAGGATCGCCCTGGGCAGGGTGCTCTTGACGGGGGACGCAGCCAGCCTGGTGGATTCCTTCACCGGTGAGGGCATCTATTATGCTTTGCGTTCGGGAGAGATGGCGGCAAGGGCGATAGGAGAGGAGAAAGAGAGAGATGTTGCCCGGCTCTATGAGAAGAGATGCAACAAAGAGCTGGGCGAGGAGCTCAGATATGCCTTGATCCTGTCCCAGGCCATGCACAGTCATCCCAAAGCCTTCTCCTGGATGCTGGAACGGCATAATGAGGTATTAGACAGGTATATTGAGATCGCTGCTGCCAAAAGGTCTTATAAGGATTTTGTGCGCTGGCTGGTGCCCAGGCTGCCCTTAGGGCTCTTGTCCTCCAATTAAAAATCAAAAAAATTTCATGTGAAGACCTCTCCCGTCCTCACCTTCACCGATCTTTCCACCGGGCTCACGAAGATCCTGCCGTCCCCGAACTTGCCGGTTCGAGCAGCATCGCAGATGGCCTTCAGCACTGGATCGACGGATTCATCAGCTACATAAAGCTCCAGCTTGAGCTTGGTTAAGAGGTCGACCTCCATTGTGCCTCCCCGATACTGGAGCTTGATTCCTTTCTGCTCACCTCTGCCCTGGATCTCAGTGGTGGTCAGGGCGACCACGCCTATCTCCTCCAGAGCCTCTTTGACCCTCTCCAGTCTCTCCGGCCGCACTATTGCCTCGATCTTTTTCATTATCATTCACCGCCTTCAGGCATAGGCCTTCTCCCCATGCTGGGATATATCCAGGCCCACATACTCTTCGTCCTCAGTCACGCGCAAGCCCATGAACGAGTCCACCAGCTTGGCCAGGGCATATGTCACCACAAAGGCATAGACCACCGATATGCCGGCGGCCATGATCTGCACAGCGAACTGATTGAAGTTGCCCTGCAATAGGCCAGTGTAGTTGTTGACTGCGGAGGTGGCGAATATGCCCGTAGCCACTGCTCCCCACAGGCCGCCCATGCCATGGACCGCCCAGGCATCGCAGCTCTCGTCCAGCCCCCGGCTCACCCGGAAGAGGAGAGACATATAGCAGAGGACCCCGGCCACCGCTCCGATTACCAGGGCTCCAAGCACGTCCACAAAGCCCGCGGCAGGGGTTATGGCCACCAGGCCGGCTATGCCGCCGCTCACCATTCCCAGGGCGCTGGGCTTACCTTTCAGCCAGCTGGAGAGGAGCCAGGTCATAGCACCGGCAGCAGCGGAGGTATTGGTCACCACCAGGGCAGAGGCAGCAAGGCCGTTCGCTCCCAGAGCGGAGCCGGCATTGAAGCCAAACCAGCCAAACCACAGCAGTCCTGCGCCCAGCATGGCCATGGGGATATTATGGGGCTCCATGACATAGGAGCCGAAGCCCACCCTCTTTCCAATCACCATCGCTATGGCCAGGGCGGAGAAGCCGGAGCTTATATGGACTACCGTCCCACCGGCAAAGTCCAGGGCTCCCATCTGAGCCAGCCAGCCGCCTGCCCAGACCCAGTGGGCCAGGGGATCATAGACCAGGGTGGTCCAGAGCAGAGCGAGCACGATGAAGGAGCCAAGGCGCACCCTCTCCGCCACCGCTGAGGTGAGGATGGCCAGGGTCACTGCAGCGAATACCATCTGGAAGGCGACGTAGAGCAGATGGGGCAGATTTCCCGCCAGTGGCGCTTCGCCCAGGCCTATGCCATTCAAGGCCAGGTAATCCAGAGCACCTATTGCTCCGCCTATATCCTGGCCGAATGAGAGGCTGTAGCCCAGGAAAACCCACTGAAGGCTGGCCAGGGCAAAGGCCAGGAAGGAGAGGCCAATCATCGATATCACAGTCTTCTTGCGCACCAGGCCGCCGTAGAATAGGCCCACCCCCGGGGTCATGAGCATGACCATGGCGGTTGAGACCAGGACCCAGGCTGTGTCTCCGCTGTCTATTGGCATATTTGTATCACCTGCACCATTGCTGGCAGACTGCACTGGCCTGCAGCCAAGCAGCATTGTGAGGACAATGCTCAATTGCACTCTGCCAGTTAGAGCTGTTTTTCAGGGGAATAAAAGGATATTTGATATTATTGCATAAATGATATGAAAATATCATACTGCAACTCAAGGAGGCGATCTGTAGATGTCGAAAATTTAAGGCTTGACCTCGGGATCATCCGGGATTGGATGATACTGGTGAATTGTAAGGCTGCGGCAATCTATTTATCTGTGATACGCTTCTTTAATTAGGTTCACATGTCCAGGTTTGGACCTGGAAGGTGTTGGCAGCCTATGGACAACAAGTACGAGATACTCCAGGCAATTCGGGAGGCGAAGAAGCATCTCGGAGAAGGATCAGACTTTCGCATCGCTGATGTCATGGAGACAATGGAAGGTATCGCACCGTTTCTGGATAAAGAGGTCATAATTGGATTGAAATGCAAAAACTGCGACAGCTATGCACGAGGCTCATTTCCTCTGAGCAACGACTTTTGGGCGGTCGACGAAAATGAGCACTGCCATGAGAAGAAGACCTCTCTGAAGAACCTGAATGCCTTGAAGCTGGCCGGCTGCCATCAATATTCATGTCAGGAATGGGAGGAGCTGATGAAGCTGGGCCAAGATATTCTGGACGAGGATCTCAAGCCTGGATTTAGCGATAGAAAGCTATATGATAGGAGCAAGTTCGCCAGCTACAACGTAGACTTCCGCATGCTCTCCAATCCGGGAAATATCTGCATCGAGTTTGGGCATCTTACGGATGGAGGGTTCACCTGCAGCGATATCAGGCTTTACATCATAAAGAGGCTCGATCCGGGATTTGGAGAGGATGCCTCTCGCAAGATATCCAAGGCTTTGAAGAAGGGTCCTGTCATGGCGCTTGAGGCCAACCTACAGATCAGAAGGCAGCTTGATATTGACTATGTCCTGGAGTGGATTGCCAAAAAGCGAAAGATGGATATAGTATATCTCTAGCTCTATTTTTGATTTAGACAATAATTGATAATTAAAGGATGTTTTCGACAATGGCGCAACCGCTAGTGCCAGATACCAGCGTGGTAATAGATGGCAGAGTCTCTGCCAGGATCAAGTCTGGAGAGCTCCAGGGCAGGAGAATTGTAGTGCCTGAGGCTGTGGTGGCGGAGCTGGAAGCCCAGGCCAACCACGGCCGAGAGATCGGCCTGAAGGGATTGGAGGAGCTGAGAAAGCTCTCTGAGCTGGCTAAAGCCGGCAGGATCGAGCTGGAGTATGTAGGAATAAGGCCGAACCTGGATCAGATCAAGCTCGCCGGTGGTGGGGAGATCGATGCTATGATCAGGGATGTTGCCCTGGAGCTGGGCGCCTCCTTCCTCACCAGCGATCAGGTTCAATCCCGGGTGGCAGAGGCGATGGGCCTGGATGTAGAGTACGTCCGTCCCCAAAGGGAGGCGATCAAGCCTCTGTCCCTGGAGAGATACTTCACCGAGGATACCCTATCCATTCACCTCAAGGAGAGCGCTATACCCATGGCCAAGAGGGGCCATGTAGGGGACTTCTCCCTGGTCCGGCTGGGCGAAAGGCCCTCATCGGAGAGGGAGCTGAGGGACCTATCCCGGGAGATATACGAACGGGCTAAAGCCGATCCAGATGGCTATGTGGAGATGGAAAAGATCGGGGCAGCGATAATCCAGATTGGGCCGATGAGAATCGCCATCGCCAAGCCGCCGTTCTCCGACGGCCTGGAGATCACCGCCGTTCGACCGGTGGCCAAGGTGAGCTTTGACTCCTACCGCCATAGCAGCATGCTCAAGACCCGCCTCAAGGAAGGGCAGAGGGGAATTCTAATCGCCGGTCCGCCAGGGTCGGGCAAGTCCACCTTCGCAGCCGGATTGGCCGAATACCTTCTGGAATGTAACTATGTGGTCAAGACTCTTGAATCTCCTCGCGATCTGCAGGTTCCCCCGGAGATCACCCAGTACAGCCCTCTGGAGGGGAGCATGGAGGCATCGGCAGATATACTGCTCCTGGTCAGGCCCGACTATACCATCTACGATGAGGTCAGAAAGACGCGCGACTTCCAGGTCTTTGCCGATATGAGGCTTGCCGGGGTGGGCATGATCGGCGTGGTCCATGCCAACAAACCCATCGATGCCCTGCAGAGGCTCCTTGGCCGGGTAGAGCTGGGCATGATACCTCAGGTGGTGGACACCGTGGTCTTCATCGAGAGAGGGGAGGTCACGAAGGTTTTGGATGTGGAGTTTGTGGTCAAGGTTCCCTCGGGAATGGTGGAAGCTGATTTAGCCCGGCCGGTGATAGTGGTCAAGGACTTCGAGAGCGGCCAGGCGGAGTACGAGGTGTACTCCTACGGAGAGGAGATCGTGGTGATGCCCGTCACCAGTGAGGAGAGAAAGCCCTCCTGGAATCTGGCCAGCAGGGAGATTGAGAAGGAGATCTCTCACCATGTGCGTGGCCCCTTCAAGGTGGAGATGCTCACCGACTCCAGCGCAGTGATCCATGTTCCCCAAGAGGATGCTGCGAGGGTGATCGGCAAGGCGGGAAAGAACATCGACCAGATCGAGAGGAGCCTGGGTATGCATATCGATGTCCGGGCGAGGGAGGAGCCCACTGTTCCTGAGCCGAGGATGGAGGAGACGGCAAAGCATATCATCCTCTGGCTGGACGGCATGGCTAGTGAGTCAGTCGATGTCTCTGTAGGGGAGGAGCCCGCCTTCACCGCCACTGTGGGCCGAAGGGGAGATATCCGCATAGCAAAATCCTCGGAGATGGCCAAGAGGATCATAAAGAAGATGAAAAAGGGGGAGAGTATAGAGGTGCACAGGTCGGGATCGGAATGGGATGGATGAGATATCCGGTCAGCATTCTCATCCACCTCTTCCTGGCAGCGGTGCTCACTCTTGACGCCAGCGCCCAGGATACTAAATCCTGGCAGGACCAGAGAGGCAATGCCACGCCTGTTCTGATGGGAAAGAATGTAGAGGAAGCAGAAGTAGGCCAGGAGGCTACCGGGCTAAAATCCCGGCTCTTGAGCCCCATGGTCCGATGGGAGCTGGATCTGGACATCCTCTCAGAAGACCTCTCGCTATTCCGCCTTTCTCTTACCATGAACGGGAAATCCATTTATGGGGACTATCATATCTATAGTGCTCGATTCATCACTGAGAAGGGCATAGCCATGGGAAAGATTGAATAGATCAAAAAAATACGTTTTTTGTCGTATAACCATTAAGCTTATCAACTATAAAGCTTATGCCGGATTTGAAATAAGGTCGAGATGCCATGAGATTCAAATTGTCAATTGCATTATTCATGTTCTTCATTGCCTTTCTGGCAGTGACTGCTCTATCTGCCGATTGGACCAACCAGCAGTATCTGAGCGCTGATGAGCTGATAAGCGGCGAAGAAAATACCTCTAAAGCTCCCACAACCCCACAACAATCCAGAGCGCTTCGAGAGAACGAGAGCTCAATGGACTGGAGCATGCCGAAGACTCTGAGCGATACCTCAAAGGACCCAAAGGCCTCCCGAGCTGAGGCCGAGGCGGCGAGCATAGAGGCGGAGAACGAGAGTGCATCCACCGTGGACAACGCCACCACAGAGGATAATGCCACCGCTATGGCCCAGATCACAGAGCTTCCTCCGGCCGAGGTCGCGCTGCCCTCTTTGGGAGGAAGCTGGTCATTTGCCCTGAACGACAGCCTCCAGAGGAGCATGGCTTTAACCCTCTTCCAGAAGGATGATCAGCTCTTGGGCGCGGGCAAGATGAGGGTGGAGAACAGCACCATCGATGCAGCAGTATCGGGACAGGTCTATGGAAATGGAACCGCGAGGCTGGATATCATCACCATAAACCCCATTGATCTTTATATGCTCTCTCTCAATCTGAACGGCGAAATGGCCAGCGGAGACTACGACGCCCTCTCTGCCAGCGGAAAGTTCTGGACAGGAAGCTTTGAGGGTGTGAAGACAGCATAACTGAGGGAAGATAACGATGCCGAAAGATCGGCATCCTCTCATTACTCTTCCTTCCCCACCCTTCAGTCTTCCGTTCGCAGTCGTTTTGCTCAACCAAAGGCTTTTTTGGCAGACAGAAGATCAATAGATCACAATGCCCCCAGTTAAGCCCTCTCCCCTGATGGAGCAGTACTACCAGAATAAGAAGCTCTATCCAGATGCTCTGCTCCTGTTTCGGGTGGGCGACTTTTACGAGACCTTTGCCGATGATGCGGTCATCGTGGCCCGCGATCTGAACATCACCCTCACCTCCCGGCAGAAAGATGACCAGGGAGAGAAGATCCCACTGGCAGGGGTCCCTTATCATTCTCTCGATGCCTACCTCGCCCGGCTCATCAGGGCGGGGCATAAGGTGGCCATCTGCGATCAGGTGGAGGACCCCAAACTTGCCCGGGGTCTGGTGAAAAGAGCCATCACCCGGGTGGTGACCCCGGGAACGATCATAGAGCCCTCTATGCTGGACGAGTCCAGCAACAACTTCCTGGCGGCGATAGTGAAAGGGGATGAGAATGTGGGCCTTGCCTTTGTGGACGTCTCCACTGGCGAGTTTCTGACCACGGAGGTTCCATCGAACCGCCTCTACTCCGAGCTGGCCCGTTTCCGGCCGGCGGAGTGCTTGTCTGCCTTTTCCCTCCACTGGGAGGGCACAAGCCTGCAGATCCTGGAGGAGCCCTGCTTCTCCGCAGAGAGGGCAGAGGCCGCCCTGGCCGACCGCTACGGACCGGACTGGAAAGAGAGGCTCCGGCTGGAGGGAAGAGCTCTATCCCAGAGGGCCTGCGGAGCAGTCCTCTCCTATCTGAATGCCTCTCGCTTCGACCTTCTGGGGCACTTGAAGGATGTTCAGATCTACTCGGGATCGGACTATATGGTTCTGGATGAGGTCACAGTACGAAACCTGGAGATCACCAGAAACATCCGCGACCGCTCTCGCAGGGGCACCTTGCTGGAGTTCCTGGACCAGACCAAGACCGCCATGGGGGCGAGAACCCTTGCCCGCTGGCTGCAAATGCCCCTGCAGAGCGAGCAGGCAATAGCCCGCAGGCTGGATGCGGTAGAGGAGCTTGCCGGCAAATCCCTGCTGCACCGCAGCCTGGCTGAGGAGCTCAAGGGCACCTCTGACCTGGAGAGGCTTTTAAGCCGGATATCATGCAAATCCGCCAGCCCTAAAGAGCTGTCCGTCCTGAAGAGCACCCTGGAGATGCTGCCCCGCCTGCAGGAGATCCTCATGAATGATCAGTCCTCGGCTCAAAGCTCATATCTGCAGGATCTTTCAGCCAGGCTCTCCCCCCTGGATGATATCGTCTCTCTGATAGAGAGATCGATAATGGAGGATCCGCCCGTCCATGTTCGGGATGGGGGGGTGATCAGGGAGGGCTACGATCCGGAGATAGACCAGCTCCGGGAGCTCTTGAGGGACGGCAGAGGCTGGATCAGCCGCCTGGAGGGCTCGGAGAAGGAGAGGACGGGCATCAAATCTCTCAAGATCGCCTTTAACAATGTATTCGGCTACTATATCGAGGTCTCGCGGGCAAACCTGCACCTGGTTCCCCCGGATTATATTCGCAAGCAGACCCTGACCAATGGGGAGAGATTTGTGACCCCGGAGCTCAAGGATATGGAGTCTCGAGTCCTCTCCGCCCAGGAGAGGTCGGTATCTTTAGAGCAGGAGCTGTTTTATCAGGTGCGGGATCTGGTCGCCTCAAAGGCGGGAGCCATCCAGGAGAGGGCCACGGCACTGGCAGAGCTCGATGTGCTGATCTCCCTGGCTGAAGTGGCCAGGGAGAACAATATGATCCGGCCGGAGTTCAATCAAGAGGGAAGAATCTCGATTCGCAGCAGCCGCCACCCGGTGCTGGATAAGGCGATGCGAGGCGCTTTTGTGCCCAATGACGTCCTATTGGACAGAGACCGCAACCGTCTGATAATCCTTACCGGCCCGAACATGGCAGGCAAATCCACCTTCATGCGCCAGATAGCCCTGACGGCGATCATGGCCCAGACCGGGTCCTTTGTGCCTGCTGCCTATGCCTCCCTCTCACTGGTGGACCAGGTCTTTACCCGGGTGGGGGCATATGACGACCTGTCCGCGGGACAGAGCACATTCATGGTGGAGATGACTGAGATCGCCCACATCCTCACTTCTGCCACCGGAAAGAGCCTGGTTCTCCTGGATGAGGTGGGCCGGGGGACAAGCACCTTCGACGGCCTGTCCCTGGCCTGGGCCATATCCGAGTACCTGCATGAGAGCATCAAATGCAAGTCCGTCTTCGCCACCCACTACCATCAGCTCACTGATCTGGAGAGCATCCTCTCCGGAGTGAGAAACTACAGCATTGCCGTAAAGGAGGATAAGGGTGCAATCACCTTCCTGCGAACGGTGGTCCCGGGGGCGACGGACAAGAGCTATGGAGTGCATGTCGCCCGCCTGGCCGGCGTTCCCAGGACGGTGACAAAAAGGGCAGACCAGATCTTGAGAGAGATAGAAAAGGAGGCCCTTATGCAACCGGGATCGGGAAGGAGAAGTCAGAGGAGATCTTCTCGCTACACCCAGCTCATATTCTTCGATGGCAATGAGGACGGGAATACGGCCGCGGAAGCGGAGAGCGAGAAGAAGGATCCCATCTTAGAGGAGATCGAATCACTGGACCTGGACATGATGACCCCCAGGGAGGCTTTGGACCGCCTCGCCCAATATCAGCGGATGCAAAGGGAGAGGGAGGAAGGATAAGAGATGAAGAGGATCAGGGCCCTGGATGAGGAGACGGTAAATAAGATCGCTGCCGGCGAGGTGATCGAGAGGCCTGCCTCGGTGGTAAAGGAGCTGGTGGAAAACTCCATCGATGCCGGTGCCCATAAGGTGTTGATCGAGGTCCGAGACGGCGGAAAGAGCTTCATCAAGGTGACAGATGATGGCAGCGGCATAGATCCGGACGACCTCCCCCTGGCCTTCCAAAAGCACGCCACCTCCAAGATCTCCGGGGCTCTGGACCTGGAAAAGATCGTCACGTTAGGATTTCGAGGCGAGGCCCTGGCCAGCATCGCCAGCGTCTCGAAAGCTGTCGAGGTGCGGACCAAGACCAGGGATGCTCTATCTGGCAGCTATCTTCGCATAGAGAACGGAAAGGTGGCGGAGGCAAAGGAGGTGGGCAGTCCTGCGGGCACATCGATCGTCGTCTGGAATCTCTTTTCTAATGTCCCGGCAAGGAGAAAACACCTCAAGGGAGCGGAATCGGAGCTGGTCCATATCATCGATGTCATCACCGAGCTGGCCATCATCCACTACGATATCGCTTTTGAGCTATTTTCAGGCAGCCGCACTCACTTCAAATCGGCAAGATCCAATTCCTGGGACGACGTCCTCTCCCGCATCTTCGGATTGAAAGCGGTGGCAGGAATGGCCCCTCTGCAGGCATCCGGCCGGGGCTGGAGAATAGAAGGTATGATCGGCGATGCCTTCAGTCTGAGGGCCAGCTCGGACAGGATATTCATCTTCGTCAATGGCAGGGCAGTCTCCTCCCGGTCCATGGCCGGGGCTTTGCGAGAGGCCTACAGAAACATCATCCCTCCTGGAAAGAGCCCCATCGCCGTCCTCTCTTTAGAGATTAGCCCGGATCTGGTGGACGTGAACGTCCATCCGGCCAAAAGGGAGATCCGGCTGCTCCATGAGAATGAGATCTGCTCTGCCATCACCCAGGAAGCTGCCCTGGCCCTCTCTTCTTATGCCAAGAGCGTAGCCTCCGAACTCTTGAAGCCCAGCGATCAGATCACCGCCTCGGAGGAGACCTTGGCCCAGAATGCTCTGCAGAGTACTCTTCCCCTGGATGTGGGGGAGGATACCGTTTTGGACCAAGCCCTGCCGGAAAGGGAGAAAAGATCAAGCCTGAAGATCCTGGGCCAGATCAAGAGGCTCTACATTGTGGCGGAGAGCGATCAAGGGCTGGTTCTCATCGATCAGCATGCTGCTGCAGAGCGCATTCGTTTTGAGAGGCTGGCCCAGCGATACCGGGAAGGGTTGATCCGCCAGGAGCTGGCCTGTCCGGTGACGATCGAGCTTATGGCCAGCGAGGAGATCATGCTCTCCTCCTGGAAGGAGGTCTTGGATGATATCGGCTTTGAGATCTCATCCTTTGGAGGGAGGTCCTACAGCGTCCGATCCGTTCCAGCCCTCGGCCAGAGGATCGAGAGCGCAGAATCGGTACATGACGTCTTAAAGGAGCTGTTTTTGCGGGGAAAGCCGGGGCCGGACTCGAGCCGGCGGGATGAGATCCTCAAGCTTTTGGCCTGCCGGGGCTCCATAAAATCGGGAAAGGAGCTCACCCTAAAAGAGATGGAGCAGCTGCTGCATGATCTGCAGGGATGCAGCAATCCCTCAACCTGTCCCCACGGCAGGCCGGTGATGGTCACCCTGGACCAGAGCCAGCTGGAGAGGCTATTTGGCAGAAGATAATCTGGAGATGATAATATCTATGGGAAGGTCAAATGACCTCTCATGGATCTGGAAGGATTTGCCAAGCGAGGCCTGAGGAGACGGGACCCGGAGATAGAGTCCAAGCTCATCGATCTGATCAGAGAGGTAAAGGAGATCCCAAGCGATCGGGCTGCTATCCTGGCGGAAGCGGTCTTATTGGAGGCCGAAGCGACCCTCGATCCCAGGGGGGAGGTTTTCCAGCTGAACAATGTGGGGGTCAGCATGGGCGACTTTGGGGTGGGCTCACGTGGCTCAGGCGACTTTTATACTCACACCAAGATCGCTGAGGTCATCGGCCGCACAGAAGCAGTTGTTGACTCCCGCCAACTGGATGACTCGGGTGTGGTCCAGGCTGGGGGCAAGTACATAACAGTGACCGTTGACGGCATGCACTCCCGGCTGAGCGACTATCCGTTTTTGGCCGGATTTCATGTAACCCGAGCGGCCTTGCGCGATGTCTATGTCATGGGAGCCAAGCCGGTGGCACTTCTCTCTGATGTTCATCTGGCCGATGATGGGGATGTCTCCAAGCTATTCGACCATATCGCAGGCATTGCCACGGTCTCGGAATTGATCGGCGTTCCTCTCATCACCGGGAGCACCCTGCGCATCGGTGGGGACATGGTGATCGGGGATCGGCTAACTGGGTGCGTGGGAGCGGTTGGAGTCTCGGATAAGCTCACCGCCAGAAAGAGCGCCCGGCCTGGAGATGTGATAATGATGACAGAGGGAGCGGGAGGGGGAACGATCTGCTCTGCTGCTCTGTACTATAATCGGCACGAGGTGGTGGATGAGACCCTGAACATCAAGTTCCTGGAGGCAAGCGAGGCGCTGCTTAAAGTTAATGTTCAGATCCATGCCATGACCGATGTGACCAACGGGGGCATCCGGGGCGACGCCAAGGAGATCTCCTATACTGCCGGGGTGAGGCTTATCTTCGAGGAGGAGAGGATGCGCAGGCTGGTCAACTCCCGAGTGCTAGAGATGCTCAATGAGCTGAAAATCGACTATCTCGGGGTGTCCATCGATGCCCTGCTCATCATCGCCCCACCGGAGGAGGCGGAGGCGATCGCAGCCGCCATCCGGGATGTGGGGGTGAAGGTGGACGAGATCGGCAGGGTTGAGGAAGGAGAAGGAGCGTATCTGGATATCGATGGCAAGCGGTCCGACTTCTCCCCCCGCTTCCGAGAGGCGGCCTACACTCCCATAAAAAAGGTGATCGGCCAGGAGGCGGTGAGGGAGGTGGCGGAGATGACCAGGAAGGTGGATTTGGCAGCCCAAAATGCTGTGGAGAAGAAGAAGAGGTTTGTGGAGAGGATAAGAGGGAGCCAGAAGGGATTCTTATAAAATAGTATTTCCAGGAGATGCGGTCAGGCGTAGCCGACAGCGGAGAAGATTCTAAAAAATTTTTATAAAGTTATTTGTCTGTGCGGCCTTTGACC
>WOYM01000033.1:0-1378 GCA_011620785.1 Methanothrix sp.
TTGCATATTGCCAGGTTTTGAGCCTTGACCTGCTCCATCTTCTTCTTGCCCAAGAATACCTCTACCAGCTTCAAGGCGAACTCCATCGCCGTTCCCGGAGCGCGGCTGGTTATGATATTTCCATCAACCACCACCCGGTCACTGGAGAACTGGGCGCACGACCTTACCTCCTCCTCCCCAGAAGGATGCACAGTGGCCTTCCGGCCCTGCAAGACTCCTGCTCTGATCAGGACCGATGGCGCTCCGCATATCGCTGCCACATACTTGTTCGCCTGATTCAGCTCCCTGATCATATTCAATATCCGTTCATCCTTTCCCAGGTTGATGAAGCCGGGCGCTCCCCCAGGAAGGACCAGGCCGTCCAGATCTTTATGGTTGACTCTGTCCAGGCTGGTATCAGGCAGCACCCGCACCCCATGAGATCCCTCTACCAATCCCTCCTTCAACCCAGCGGTCACCACATCTATTCCCGCGCGTCTCAAGATATCAATGACGTTGATGGCCTCGATCTCCTCGAAGCCATCTGCCAGAGCAACCAGTATCTTCATGCCTTATAGCCTCCTCAATCAAGCTATTGGCACTGAACCCTTAAGTCTATTGCTATTGAAAACCCTCATATTGGCAATCGCAATGCTAATCAATAAATATGGATCCAATCGTCAATCCGCGGTCAATTCTTCCCGACGGAAACCTGGATAAGAGCGATCCTGAGGCCATGATCCACAAGCCTGCGGGGCAGATGTGCCCCACCTTGCCAACAAATCCGAACCAGAGGATTCCTTAACCACCTTTTGCCTCCAGCGTCTCGGATGCCATCAGAAATCCGATTGCCCTCTCCGCTAAAGGATACCTATTTACCAGGGCCTTGAACCTCTTGCCATGATTCGGCTCGATTAGGTGGGCGAGCTCATGCACTATAACATAATCCTCCACCCACTGAGGAAGGCTTGCCAGACGGTCGCTTATGAGAATGGTTCGGGCGGCACAGTTGCACGAGCCGCGCCGGTGCTCCTGGCGGCATGAATACTGAATGCTGTTCCAAGACAGGCTTCCCTGGAAGTATCTCTCATTTAGAACTGCTGCCCTCTGGCTCAAATAGAGGTTATCCTTGGGATAGATCCGTTTCTCCAGCCTGATTTGAAGCTTCTCTATATGGGCCCGAAGGGCAGCATCTGAGATGGATGCAGGAGCCAAGACCTCCATCTTTCCCGCCACCATCCGGGCTTGAATAGTCTTCTTCCGTCGCGCAGACCTCTTCACCACGATCTCCATGTAATCGAGCCTCCGGAATCATTGAGATTGAGGGATATTAATAGCTTTCTTCCCAAAATCTATCCGGGATTATGGCCAGATTTCACGGCCATTCTTATTTATTATA
>WOYM01000033.1:1478-32526 GCA_011620785.1 Methanothrix sp.
CTATGCCAATCCTATCGCATCATCCGCAAACATAATTAACTATAAGATTATTTTTAAAAAACATAAGTTTACATCAGTATTTGCCTCAAATATATCAAGGGGGTTATTAAGCTTGGGAATGGATGAGATCAAGGAGATTCGAAGCAGGATCAAAGGGATGAACCTGACCTGGACCGCGGGGGAGACAGCCGTATCAGAACTGGCCCCAGACGAGAAGATGCACTACCTGGGCCTAGTAGTCCCGGAGGATGAGAAAGCGATGATCCTGCAGATGGCGGAAAGGGATAGGTCTCTTGCCGCAAAATCGGGATCTGTCTCCATATATCCCACTCAGTGGGACTGGAGAGACGTGTCCGGCAACGACTGGACGACGCCGATAAAGGATCAGAGGCAGTGCGGCTCTTGCGTTGCCTTTGCCACTGTGGCGGCCATCGAGTCCAATTTGGAGATATTCAAGAGAGACCCCTCCCTCGATCCAGACCTTTCCGAGGCAGATCTTTTCTTCAGGGGCTGCGGCGACTGCTGCGGGCGGGGCTGGTATTTCACTCCCGCTTTAAGATTTGCTCAGTCCAGCGGAGTTCCTGATGAGGCATGCAATCCTTATCAGGGGGATAAGACCGGCAGCTGCCCGGACAGAGACAAACGCGTGGTCAAGATAGAGAGCTCGAAGACCATAACCAACAGCTCCCAGGCCAAGGAGTGGCTCAGCCAGCGCGGTCCACTCATCGGCGGGATGAGCGTTTATGAGGATTTCTTCTATTATGAGAAAGGAGTCTATAAGACTGCATACGGCGGATATATGGGCGACCATGCAGTATGCGTTGTGGGCTTCGATGATGCCAAAGGCTGCTGGATCTGCAAGAACAGCTGGGGACAGAGCTGGGGAGAAGGCGGCTGGTTCAAGATCGCCTACGGAGAATGCGGAATGGGAAGCCAGTTCGCTTTCTATGGAGTTCAGTTCACAGCAGACGATGACCTGATCATGCCCAAATCAGGGAGGGTTATTGTGCGCTTTACCGGCAAGAGCACCACTCTGGAGGATGAGATCTGGCTGCACCGTCCCGAGGAGAAGCTGATCTTCCGGGCGGTTGACTCCGATCTGGGCAAGATCCATGATCTGGGAGCCTTTCCCGCCGGAACCCGGCTCACATTTGCCCTGAAGACTTCAGCGGGGCATATCTTCTACAGCGACCAGCTCTTAAACGACGATGTCTGCGATCATGTTAACAAGACCAGCATTGGAACCTACAAATGGCAGCTTAACTGGGAGGACCTCTATGGCCTGGGGGAGAAGGACTATAACGATGTGAGCATGGAGATTGAGATCATTAGCGCCACCAGCGGGGATCTGGTGATGCCCAAAGAGGGAAGGGTCTTTGCCACCCTTAAACAAAGGCATGCCGCCACCAAAGAGGAGTTCAGGCTGAGCTCTCCTGAGAATAGGTTGATCTTCACCCTGGATAGCCCCATGGGAAAGGCAATAGACCTGGGTAAGTATCCCGAAGGCGCCAGCCTCACATTCGCCTTCAAGACACTTGAGGGCTACACCTACTACACCGATCAGGTGAAAAATCCCGATTTCTTGAGCCATGTGAGAAAGCTCCCCACCGGATATAACAAATGGGAGCTTCGCTGGGAGAAATCCTATGGGATGCGCCTTAAAAGCTACAAGGATCTCACAGCAGAGATAATAGTGGCACCCATCGTCCGCGAGGATGTAATTTTAGAGAAAGACAGCCACGTGGTGGCCAGACTGGTAAGCAAGAATACGCCGAATCATAACCAGTTCTGGCTCTATAAGCCCGAGAAGAAGCTGATCTTCGACTCCATTCAGGGGAACGTGGGCAAGAGCTTTGAGGTAGGAGACTATCCGGCAGGAACCAGGCTGATCTTCGCTCTGCAGACCCAGGATGGGACCTTCTTCTGCACAGACAGCGGCCTCAACGAGGACGGCAAATCGCATGTCATCAAGCTGAAGCTCGGATCTAACAAATGCCAGCTTCGCTGGGAGGACCTTTACGGGCTGAAGGACACCGATTATAACGACCTGGTGGTGGAGATCAAGATGGATCCAAAACTGGATCCTAAAAAGTAGGTGACTGGATAATATCCAACTGGTGGAATGGGATTAGGCTGAAAGAAATCAGGAACAAGGCAGCCAGTCCACGCAGATCTCGCCGGACTGGCTGTCAGACCACAGCTGGATCAACTTTTCAATGGAGAATACACCGGTCAGATCCTCAACGCTGCGGCCGATGAGAGGATGACGGCCTTTTACGGTGACGTTGGGGTCGACGGACTGCCAGGCGATATGAGCATTGCCTATTACATTGGAGCTGATGCTCGCCTCCAGGCCTCCTCTCGGCGACGCCGGGTCTGCGGAATTTGCATAGGCCCCAGTTCGAACCTGAGTATCTCTATTCAAGTGCTCTACATCGGTGTATGATTCGGTCATGACTGCACCGGTATCATAGTTCTTGACAGTGAGTACATCATTCTGGCCGCCACTGATAGCGGCTGGTGTATAGGCCAGGGGTATCTCACCCTTAATGCCGGGAATGGCCATAAACATGATCACCAGACAAATCAGCTTTATCCACATCCATCGGTCACCATTTCGGTAATTGACGTATTCGCATTTCAAGCTTTTGCTCTGAATTGAGTGCTGCTTATGCCCTGCCCATGCCCCTGTAGATCATGCCCTCTACCGGGTTCCCAGCTGAACGATCCGATTCATATCCTCTAGGGTGTTATTCCGGTTCGTCTGAGCCGCCTGGTTGTTAGGGTCAAGAAGCAGGGCTTTATCGAAGCGTTCCAGCGCTTCCTGGTGCTTTCCCAGCTCTCGCAGGACTACTCCCTCATTATTCCAGGCTCCTGGATTCAGAGGATCGAGTTTGGTTGCCATCTGAAGACAGACCAGCGATCCGGAGAGATCGCCTTTATCAGCCAAAGCCATGCCCTTTCCATTCCAGGCTTCAGAGTCTGAAGCATTCCGCCCCAACACCTTGTCAAAGCAGGCTATAGCCTCATCATGCCTGTCTAATCCTCTGTAGAGGGCAAGGCCCTTCCAGTTCAAAGCCTCGACATTCGTGGAGTCTATCGCCAGAGCCTGATCGAAACTTGCCACCGCATCCTCATAACGACCCAAGATGCCAAATGCATATCCCTTGCGGTTCCAAAGGTTGACATTGCCAGGATCCAACTCCAGGGCCTCATCATAGCTTCTTGCGGCCTCTTCTATGCTGCCATTATACAATTGCTGATCACCAAGGCTCGACCAGTATTCCGCTGTATCCCCTTCTGCAGCCGAGGGAATGCTTGTCGCTGCCAGAAGAGCTAATAGGATCAATGCGAGCTTCATGAACAGCCGTCTTTCGTTCTGGAGATATATCTCTACCTCCCAAAAGTTAATTAATTCCCCCTTCATACCACCATATATAACGAGGCCAGGTTTATCGCTCTGGGGATCCTGGCAGAGGAGTGGAGGAGGTTCATTATTTGAAGAGATTCGATGTAATGCTGGAAAAGGATATATCCGGATACGAAGGAGAATTTTCCGATATCATTCATCAAGCTCCGGCCTTTTATAGAATGATGACCAGGCTGCTAGATGATAAAGATCTTCCCAAATCCATGTCGCCGCAGATTATCGCCGCCATCGCATACTTCATTCTGCCCGAGGACATAATTCCAGAAGATAAGTTCGGCCCGGTGGGTTATGTCGATGATATCTATCTATGCGCCTTCGTCGCATATGAGGTGATGAAGGAAACAGGATCTTCCGATATCATATCCCGGAACTGGGATGGAGGCAGGCCTGTGATCGAGCTGGTAGAAGAGATACTCAATCGCGAAAAGGAGCTTTTGGGCAATAAGAAGGAAAGGATGATGCAGTATATAGGCTTCGACGAGATTTAGTTCGAGCAAATTTTTTGGTCCCTATTCCCTTCTGGGTTTATAGGGACGCCTCATCTGACCATTGCAGAATATGCAGGTGGTGACCATAACGCCTTCTGATAGCCTCACCCTGGAGTTCTCCGGGGACAGGAAGCTGCCACAGTGCCGGCAGTAAAGCCTCTTAAGAGATCGGGGCATTCTGACCCTGGTACGAGTGCTTATCCGCCGGGCAATCTGGACATACCTCTTGCTTCTCTCAGGATGAAGCCGGTGCGCCTCCTCCGCCAGGACAAAGAGCCGTTCCATGCGCTGCAGGGCAAGATCTCTGGATCTATGATTGTCCTTTCTTCGTCTCACGCCCAGGACTGTGGCCACCGGGTCTATAAACCTATTTCGTCGAGAGAATCTATTTCTACATCCAGTGAGCATAACGGATTCAATGGCTGATACATCGCTTTCCATCAGGATCGCCCCGGAGATGGAGGATTATATCCGCGCTCGCTCCACAGACATGCGCATCGCCACCACCTGCGAAGGCCCTCTGATCTTCTCAGTCAAGACCAGTCCGCCCAAGCCCACAGATCATGTCATATCTGTTGGAGCGCGTATGGTCTACATCTCTGCCGTCCAGGCACCTTATATCAAGACCATAGATGCGAGTATGCTTCCGCGCTGCGCTCTGGAAAAAAGGAAGCGTAACTGATGGTCGCCAAAAGAAGGCTATATCAGACTGCAAACATCAGACCGAAACCATTAAGTCGCCAAGAGGACAAACCTATATGGGAATGATTCCCAGGCGGATGCATATGAAAAAAACCAAGTCGTCAATCTGGCTGGCACTGATAGGCGCAATTATATTTCTCGTTCTCTTGTGGCGTCGGATTTTGCAGATGCCTGCAGAAAGAGATGAAGAAGACGACAGCAGAAATCGCAAGAACCGTCCGGTGTCGTAGGCTTCCATCTCCTTTTTAAGCCAAAAAAATTAGCGGCCCTCCAGCCATTCATCAAGAGCGCGCATTGATGCAGCACGGTGAGATATTCTATTCTTCTCCGCCAGCTCCATCTCGGCCAGGCTCTTTTCCCCCACATAGAATATGGGGTCGTATCCAAAGCCCGAGCTTCCCCGTGCCTCATGGCCGATCTGCCCCTCAACTATCCCCTGGAACATCCGAGGCTCAAGCCCCGGCTCGGAATACACAACCACCGACTTGAAGAAGGCCTTGCGATTCGAGATCCCATCCATGAGCCGCAGTATTCCCTCATTGCCAATGGTCTTCTGGACATAGGCGGAGTAGACCCCAGGAAAGCCGCCCAGCGCCTCGATGAAAAGGCCGGCATCCTCCAGCATTGCTGGCTCCTTTAGCCGGGCCATGATCTCGTTAATGCCATAGACCGCCACCTCTTCCAGAGTATCCGCCTGAATCTCAGTATAGCCAAGATCTTTCTGCTCCAGACCATCGATAATGGTCCGGGCCTCTACATACTTTCCTTTGTTACTTGTGATAAAGCTGATCATATTATCTCCTAATAGTCCTTCTCAGTTGTCATCTTTGGATATAGGGCAGCCAGGTGCTCTCAATCGGATCCCATCTGTGCATGGTTTTCTCCTTATGCTATCCTTCTTCCCTATATGATAAGCCTTTTCGAGCGCCACATCACTATCTGATACCATGCAGCGGCCTCCATCTCCCAAGGGGAACGTTTTTAGATACGAGCAATAGTGACAGAAGTAAATTTGCATTCTGGTGAGGACGAAATGGATCTGGGAGACAGAGTCTTGGTGGAGAGGAACGGCATCTCCTATGAGGGGGTTCTCATGCCATCCCGCCGTGCGGATCACGTGGTCATAAAGCTCAAGAACGGCTACAACATCGGCCTTAAGGCAAGAGAGAGCGACATCAAGCTCATAGAAAAAGGCAAGGAGATCAAATCCCAGCAATTGGACAGACCCCTCAGGGACAAGCCCGGCCTGCCCCAGCTATCCATTCTCTCAACCGGAGGGACAATAGCCAGCAAGGTCGACTACCGGACGGGAGCAGTCACCAGCCAGTTCTCCGCCGGCGAGATCATCTCCGCCATCCCTGAGCTGGAGGAGATCGCCAACTATCGAGCTCGGGTGATCTACCAGATCCTGAGCGAGAATATGCGTTCGGACTACTGGACGGCCCTCGCGCGGTCGGTGGCAGAGGAGATCGAGAGGGGCGCAGAAGGGGTTATCATAACCCACGGCACTGACACCATGATGTACACTGCTGCCGCACTCTCCTTCATGCTGAAGACCCCGGTTCCTGTGGTGCTGGTCGGCTCCCAGAGGAGCTCCGATCGTCCCAGCAGCGATGCCTCCATGAACGCCGTCTGTGCAGCTACCGTTGCCACCAGCGATATCGCCGAGGTCAGCGTGGTCATGCACGGCACAACCAATGACGACTACTGCACCATCCATCGAGGCACACGGGTTCGCAAGATGCATACCTCTCGTCGGGATGCCTTCCAGACCATTAACCAACACCCTCTGGGCAGGGTAGATTACCTCAGCAGAAAGGTAGAGACCTATCTTCCCTTTTGCCACCGGGGCGAGGTGGAGATGGAGCTGAATGAGAGGCTTGAGCCCAGGTGCAGTCTGGTCAAGTACACCCCGGGATCCTCTCCGGAGATCCTGCATTACTATATCGATAAAGGTTATCGGGGAGTAGTCCTGGAGGGGACGGGCTTAGGTCACGTCGCCTCCGACTGGATAGAGGGAATTGGCAGGGCAAAGGAGGAGAATATACCGGTGGTCGTGACCTCACAGTGCCTGCGGGGCAGGATATGTGACCGGGTATACGATACCGGTCGAGATATGCTTGATGCCGGTGCAATTGAGGGGGGCGATATGCTGCCCGAGGTGGCCCTGGTCAAGCTGATGTGGGTGCTGGCCAATAATCCAGAGGAGGTCGGCTCACTGATGAAGACCCCATTGGCCGGCGAGATCTCTCACTCCATACCGATCACCGTTTAGCCAAAACCTTATAAGCAAGGTGAATAGTGCACCAACCTCAGGATTATTGGAGGAATTAGTTTTGACACGCAAGCCAGCAAGCATGTATCGAAGGCATGAACGTCCCTACACGCGCAGAAAGTACATGGGGGGCGTTCCGGGAAGCAAGGTAGTTCACTATGATATGGGGAATCTGCAGGAGGACTATCCCCTAAAGCTGACACTGGTTGTCATGGAGCCCTGCCAGATCAGGCATACCGCCCTGGAAGCGGCAAGAGTAGCAGCCAACCGTTACCTCCTGAAGCAAATGGGCAGGACCAACTTCCACCTCAAGCTCAGAACATATCCCCATCATGTCATTCGCGAGAACAAGCAGGCCACCGGTGCAGGTGCAGACCGTGTATCCAGCGGCATGAGAATGGCCTTCGGCAAAGCGGTAGGGACAGCGGCCAGAGTTGAAGCCGGCCAGAAGCTCTTCACCCTGGGAATACCCCCTCAGTACCTCAACGATGCTAAAGAAGCATTGACCAGAGCCGGACATAAGCTGCCCACACCCATTCAGATCATAGTTGAATCCGGTCAAGAGCTGATAAGGTAATCTGGATGGATGACTATTTAGCGGGCCTGGATAGGGCCATGAATAAGATGCCCGCCAACAGAGAGTCCAAGGAGAGGTTTGTGATACCTTCTGCGAAGGTATTCTATGAGGGCAAGACCACCGTCCTTGAGAACTTTGGGGCTATAGCTGATACTCTGAATCGTGATCCGGAACACCTTATGAAGTATCTTCTCCAGGAGATGGGTACAGCCGGAAAGATCGAGGGACAGAGGGGGATCTTTCAGGGAAAGTTTGGCGAGACCGCCATCGCCCGCCAGATAGAATCCTACTTCGAGGAGTATGTCGTCTGCACAGAGTGCAGGCTTCCAGATACTCATCTCATCAAGAGCGACCGCGTCCTCACCCTCAAGTGCGATGCCTGCGGTGCACATCGGCCGGTGCGCAAGAGAAAGGCAACGACAGCGGTTCAAAAGGACGTCATCGAGGAGGGAGAGACCTATGAGCTGCGCATCGAGTCTGTGGGCAATAAGGGCGACGGCATAGCCAAGGTCGACAAGTATCTCATCTTCGTGCCCAGCGCAATAAAAGGCGAGATCGTCCGAGCTAAGATCAAGAAGATCAGCGGAACCCTGGCCTTTGCCGAGGTTGTGGAGAGGAAGGGCAAGGTGTCCTGAATGGAGGAGAAGATCAGCCTCACCTTTACAGAAGAGCATAAGTATCAGATGGAGTTTTTCCCTCCTTTGTTCTGGAGGGAGTTTGCAGAAGGTTATGGTGGTCTTCCCTGGATAGAGATCAGCGACGCGCGAACGGCGATAGTCGCTGCTAACTACTCTTATCTGCTCGATCTCCTGGTTCAGGCCAGGTTGTACCGCCTGAGCAGATTGCCATCCGGCTCGCGACCACAGTAGAGAATTACAGTTTACAGGTTTCGGATCGATTGGTTATGTCTGAGCCAGCAGCATCTTTAAAGGGTTATCTGATCCGTGGCCTGCCGATTATAAAAGAAGGAGACGATATCCCAACGTTTATCCAGTCCCTCTTTGAGATCGAGGACGGGGATGTCATCTGCCTTGCCAGCACCATCGTGGCCAAATCAGAAGGCAGGATGAGGCATCTGGATGACTACCAACCAAGCAGCCACGCCATAGAGGCCGCCCGCGATCTGGGAAAGGACCCCAGATTTGTGCAGGCGGTTTTTGAAGAATCCAGCGATATATTGATCGAGCGACCATTTCTCTTGACTGTGACCCACTTTGGCCATATCGGCGTTAATGCCGGGATTGATCAGTCCAATGTGGGTGATGAAATGATACTGCTGCTGCCGATAGATCCCTGCAGCAGCGCCCAGAGGCTGCGTCAGGCTCTCGGCAGGGATTGTGCCGTCATAATCACCGATACCTGTGGCCGTCCATTCCGCAATGGCGTTGCCGGTGTGGCTGTTGGCTGGTCGGGCATCGCTGCTCTGCGAGACTGGCGCGGTGAGCTCGACATACATGGAAGAGCACTCAGTATCACCCAGGAGGCGATTGCGGATGAGATCGCTGCTGCTGCCAATCTATTGATGGGTGAGGCTGGGGATCTGACCCCTGCAGTGGTCTTCCGAGGGCTGAAGTATCCCCGCTCTGGAGATGATCTCTTCAGGGCAAAGGAGAAAGACATAATCCGGTCCCGAATATGCTGCAATCGATCCATGTGATCATTCCCTTCAAAGCCCGGGAAGGAAAGAGCAGGCTTTCATCAGTTCTCAAGCCGGCAGAGCGGAGGCTCTTTGCATTTGCCATGCTCAGGGATGTTCTGGCGGCGGTCTTTGGCCAGGGAAGAACGACCATCCTCTCCACGCAAGAGTTCAGAGCTGAGGAGTTGGGCATAGATGTCGAGATTCTGCAGTCGGAGCTGGAGCTGAACGATGCACTCAACTCCCTGATATCACATCAAGCCGACCTCGACTGGCCAGCGGATATTCTCATTGTAATGGCCGATCTGCCCCTCTTGAGAGAGAAAGAAATAAGAGGGATTCTCAGCTGCCAAGAAGATGTGGTCCTCTGTCCGGGACGGGGAGGAGGGACAAATATGATCCTCATTCGCAGCCCGAAATTCCGGACATGCTATCATGGCCTGAGCTTTCCTGAGCATATGGCCTACGCTCGAAGGGCATGCCTGAATTTTTCAGTCTTCGAATCCTTCCGAGCAGGTTGCGATATAGACGAGCCGCAAGACCTGGCGGAGGTGCTGCTGCATAGTGATGGAGAGGCAAAAAAGGCTCTGGAGATGATGGGCTTTTCTCTTTCCGAGAGCGGGCGGTCAATTATTGAGCGCCACTACCAGAAGGCGATCTGATCGAAAAAAATGAGTCTGGACCATCAGATCTCGTCGAGCTTCTCCACGCCGATCTTCTTTACCTTTGGCTTCCAGATCTCATTGGGCATCCATGCCGGCGCGCCCTTTGGTTTCTTTACCTTAACCCTCTCCCCCGCAAATATATGGACTTTCTTAGTTCCCCTCTCTCTGAGCCTTATATCCTTATGACCTCTGTTGGCTGCTTTTAAGGCTGCTTGTCTGGGCTGCTTTCCCGTAAAAACCCCGATCTCGTTGCCCTTCTTGTCCCTGAGGGCGAAATTTCTAGTCTCGGCCATGATATCCTCCATTTTCCAGCTAATCGGACTCTTATTTATCAATCGTTTTGCCCAATACCATTATATTAATTTTATCCATATGGCATAAAAAACGGCCGGATTTTTAATGAATAAGGGATTGCGGCTGCAGAGCATAATTCCCATCCATAAACGATAATATGATAGCATTAGGCACTGTGGCTCTGCAGGAGCCCCTCTTGCCCGCCCATAATCATCGCGGCGGATATGCCCGCTCTGCCCCGAGTGAGCGCTCTTCGCTGAATTATCTCATCCTTTTGTAATCCTCTCCTCGCTAACATGAGCGCGCAGCAATGGGGGCAGTTCCCCCCATAGCGCCATCTCCTGTCCCCTGATCACAAGTGCGCCGGTTATCCCCGGCCGTTCGATGGCAGAAAAGCACTCCTTCAGCGATCCCGTTGACTGCACAGAATTACCCAGGGCAGTGGCAGCAGCATCCGCTAAAGCCAGATTATCCGATATGACGGTGGCTGCATCGGCACAGCCGAAGGATATGGATGGGCCCACCGTTCCCGAGCTGGTGCAGATGCCAAAAGGCTTATTGCGAGCAGGGATCTGGAAGGCAAGATCCCGAATAGAAGAGCTTCCGGCGTATATTCCCACCAGTATGGGCCTGTCGTTTAGGATGCAGACATCTCCCCCGTTATCGACAATGGCATAAGTCGCTTGGGCATCGATCATCGCCTGCACAGCAAAACCGGCAATTGCGCCTGCTACACAGGCCATGGGACCGACGCCAATGATAGCGCTGGATTCGATCATTTGCCTGACGATATCCGGTGCATCATTCGCTTGAAGATCATAAGGCTCTAAGGTGATGCGGAAGAAGGGATCGTTCTCTATGAACTCCTCTAGATAGCAGCGCTGCTCGGCAATCGATGCCCTGGCGGCATCTATATGCCCCTTCTCCCGAGCAGAGATGGTGACTATCGTCTCCTTGAGGCGAAAGTGCTCATGCAAGATCTCCGTCATTGCTCCTGATCCTATGGCACTATGCTTTTCCATCCTCTACTGTCTTGCTGAGCCGGGCCACGTCCTCGGCCCTCCCCCGCAGGCTCAAGACCAGCTCATCCTCATAGCTCACATCCAGAAGCTCAGCCGTCCCATAGAGACGGGACAGCTCTCCAAAGCTCCGGGAGGTATACGGGAGCCTGATTTGATATTCCTTTAATGGTGGCAGGTGCTGATAGATGCATTCCTTGAGGCTCTCTTGACCCTGAGAGGAATGTGCCGAGACCATAACCGGATTGGGAGCCAAATCCTTTATCTGATCAAACCTCATCCTGGCATCGAATTCATCCAATCTGTCCATCTTGTTCAAAACGGTGATCATGGGCGCAGTCACCTGGCAGTCCCAGAGGGCCTTGTGAGATGCTACCAGCTTACGCCTGAGAAGCTCCAAAGGATCGCTCAGGTCGGCAACCAAAAGGACCAGATCCGCCTGTGCGATCTCGGAAAGGGTGGATTGGAAGGCTTTGATCAGGAAGTGGGGCAGATCATCGATAAATCCCACTGTATCGGTAAGCATGGCCCGGCGGCCATTGATCTCAAGAGCCCTGGTGGTGGGAGAGAGGGTGGTGAAAGGCTGATCCTGGGCATTGACCACAGAGCCCGTGAGGGTGTTGAGCAGGGTGCTCTTGCCAGCATTGGTGTATCCGGCCAGGGCGATGAGGTCAAAGCCCAGTTCTCTGCGTCTCTTTCTCCTTCCCTCGCCCATTGCCTCCACCTCTTTGAGCTCCCCCCTGATCTTTGCCATCCTTCCCCGGATGTCGTGGTACATCGACTGCTCATAAGCACCTGCACCGCGGAATCCTGGCTGCTCACCCCGCTTCTTAAGGGCAAGCTCGCTTCTCACCTGAGGAGCATCATAGCTCAGACGGGCCAGCTCCACCTGCAGCTTGGCCTCCCTGGTGGAAGCCCGGGAGGCAAAGATCTCGAGGATCAGATTGAACCGGTCCAGGACCTGGACCGGAAACTCGCTACGAATGTTGAATACCTGGGTGGGACTGAGCGGATTGTAGAAGATGAGCTTTTTTGGATGGCAGGATAGGGCCTCCTCTATCTTTCCCCTGCCGATTTGAAAACGGTGGTCCCTCTCTCGGCGCTGCTTTATCTCTTGCAGGACTCGATAGCCGGCAGCGTTTGCCAGGCCCCTGAGCTCTATCATCCTGTAGGGATCCTCGGGATTGGCCGGATTCTCCCTCATGAGAAGAACGGCTGTCTTGTCATTATCCATCAATTATCATTCTTCCTTGATTATTCATCACCAGGTTCAACGATAAGCCTTCGACCGGCCAGAGATATATGATGAGCCAACTCAATGGCGGTCCTTTCTGCTATCGTCTCAGGATACTTGAAATCCCTTCCGAGGATGCTCTGTGCCCTCCAGACCTCCAGGTTGTATAAGTCCCCCTGCTCAGCCACAATAGTTCCCGGGAGGCATAAGCAGGCATCGCTTATCAGGTCGGCAATAACATTGAGGTCCAGAGCCGCAGCGATGCGGGGTACGAGCCTGACCGAATGGACCTTCTCAATAAAATTGGGTGATACCCGGGCGGATAGGACGGCACATACCATCTTATACCTGCCCTTTACAGAATGCCGGCCCGATATGTCAATCGCTACGATGTCTATCTATTCAACCCCTGGTAGATGCCAGAATCCACTCAATAATGGTCTCATCTTATAATGGCATGATGCATGACGATCTCCCTGGCCTCTTCAAGAGTCAGTCCTGCGCCAAATGCAATCTGAATTGCCCTTTCGCTATCGATGAGATCTTCGGGAGCATGGGCGTCAGTGTCCACCACCATCTTCGCCCCGGCCTGAATTGCCATCTGCACCACATGGCCGTTGGTTATGTTATGGCCGGAGCGTGAGGTTATCTCCAGACAGATATCGTTGTCCCTGGCCATCTCCGCCTCCTCCAGGGTGATGAACCCAGGATGGGCAAGGATATCCACACCTGCCTCCAGAGCCGCCCGGTTGGTGCCAGGACGGACGGGCTCCACAGGAGATTCCCCGTGGACTACCACGATCTCCGCGCCCAGGTTTCGGGCCAGATCCGCTAGCTGCGCTATCTTCTGTGGCGGCACATGAGTCAGCTCCACCCCGGGAAGAATCCTGATATCCAGTATGCCTTCCAGATACTTGGCCTTGGAGACGCAGCTTATGATGTGCTCTATATTGGTATAGTCAACATGATCGGTTATACCAATGGCGGTATAGCCCAAGACCTCTGCCCGGCGCACCAGCTCGCTGGGTATGAGCTCGCCATCACTGAAGGTTGTATGGGTATGCAGATCTATCATATAAACCGCTCAACCTCGCTTGCCCGTGGCCTGCTTTTTATATTTCATCTTTAGGGATCCTGCGATCTTCTTCAATGTAGCGGATTTGGAGCCCTTCTTCGCCACCAATATTCGGCCTGCTGCCTCTGGCTTGTGCCAGGTTTTAGGATGCTTTTTCTCCCTCTCGATCTCCGGCTTCAGCCCGGATTTAATGGATGCCGTTATGATCATATCCAGGTTGGGCTCATTTATGGCGTACTCTCTGGAGACCATTCTGCCCTCATCACGGGAACGGGCGGCATCGAAATATATCGGCCAGATCACAATTTTGCTCTTGTCAGGCATATACCTCCTGCCTTCTCTCGCCTCCTTAAAGTATCTTTGTCTAACTTCACCTCTGGCACGCAAGTCTTTTAGCCATGCGAAAGGATACTAAGAGCAATACAATCGTGGAGTTCGATCATGAGTGAAGAGAGTTATCCCGTTGCCAATGTAAGAGGACAGGAGGTCCCCTACGACCCGGAGCAGCTGAGGAGGATATCAGAGCATCCCTGTTTCAGCGAGAAGGCCTGTCACAGCTTTGGCAGGATGCATCTGGCCGTGGCCCCAAAATGCAATATCCAGTGCAAATACTGTATCCGGGACTTCGACTGCGTGAACGAGTCCCGCCCCGGGGTCACCAGCCAGGTTTTAAAGCCCAAGGAGGCCCTGGAAAGGGTCGATCAGGTGCTGGAGAAGTACCACTACATCAAGGTGGTCGCTGTGGCAGGCCCTGGTGAGCCTCTGTTCAATGAGGAGACCTTCGAGACCCTGCGCCTGGTGGGTGAGAAGTATCCCAACATCATTCTCTGCATCAGCACCAACGGGATGCTGCTGCCCGATAAGATCCAGGAGCTGGATCGCCTGGGCGTATGCAATATAACCGTTACCATGAATGCCATCGATCCCCAGATCGGCCAGCATATCTATGACTATGTCACATATGAGGGCAAGAGATATGAGGGCCTGGAAGCGGCGACGCTCTTATGCAATCAGCAGCTCAAGGGGATTGAAGAAGCAGTGAGGCTGAAGAAGATCGTCAAAGTCAATACGGTTATCATTCCAGGGATAAATGATTTGCATATCATCGATATCGCCCACAAAATCAAGTCCATGGGAGTATTCATCCATAATGTCATGCCCCTCATCCCCCAGTACAAGTTCGCTCATATCAAGCCCCCATCGCCGGAGGAAAAGAGAAAGATCCAGGATGAGCTGGGGAAGATCATCAAGCAGATGAGGCACTGCCGGCAGTGCCGCTCGGATGCTATTGGAAAGCTCGGATGCGATGTGCAACAGGAGTTCGAGAGCAGGACGAAGGAGCAGGCCTGACGAAATCCGCTTCATGCCCTGATGATCAAACCATCGATCTTCTTATCAGGCTGATGAAAAAAGCATGCTTGAGGCACCCTGGCACGCCTCAGCATGTTATATTTTAATGCTTCAGCTTCTTGGTTAGACTGCCTGTGGCACTGGAGATGCTCTTGGAGATGCCGGAGAGGAGGCCCTTCTGCTCGCTTGATTTGGAGCTGGCCTGCGCGGCGCTGGCGGAACTCGCCTTTTTATCCCTATTCTTGGAGATGGGATTGCCGTTCTTCATCTGATAGTTGCTGTTTCGATCCTGTGGACCCTTGCTCTTCTTCTTATCCTTTGCCATAATAACCACCGCCTGCCTCTATGTCAAAATTTATATAGATTTCGGCCTTAAGATGCCAGATCCTGCCCCTCAAGGTAGGCGGGCATGCATCTCAAGTCGCCATTATGCTTGGGCAGGTAAAGGTAAGACTTGGGAGGCATTTGAGTTCTGCCATTTCCGTGATCAAGAAAGGCCCTCTGGACTGCCGCTATCGCATAGGGATGTCACCGGAGGCTCCAAGAAATCACTTGTATTTTAAACTATTGTTGATAGTAATAAACCAACGAAATTATGGAGCTTAATATACGGTCACCCTTTTCACGCCCTCGATCTCCTTGAGCAGAATGACCAGATCGCCTGGGATCTTCCCTTCAGTGATGATGGTGAGCTTTGGGCTCTCCACGAAGTAGGGATCGTCTGAGACAGCCTGGCGGATGGAGAGGCCGTTCCTGGCCACAGCGCTTGCTACATCGCCCAAAAGCCCTGTCTTGATGGCATTCACGGGAGTGATCTCGATAACACCCAATCCCAGGATGGGCGCCACCTCACCCAGATAGATCATGGAGCGCACATTTCTGAAGACCTTCCAGAGGGCCTCATCCTCGCGAATGGCTTGCGCCGTGGTGTCCACCACTCTTCTGTCCACTTCCAGCTCCTTTGCGATCTGAGCATGAGGAATCTCTATCTGGCCCGATACCACCCGGGCCTGATCGTTGATCTGAAAGCCCCTCTGCAGGACGAGGCGGATGACCTTCTCCTGCGCGGGAAACCTCTTGAACTTATCCAAAATCTCCTGCCACATGTGCCTCAAGCCATTTATGAGAACATTTCCGTCGGAGGCTGTCGGTAATGCTTTCGCGCTCTAGGTAATGCCTCTTCGATATGCTTTTGAGATATATTGCATTCATCCATGAGAGCATGGTGCAGTGCCACCTTCAGCACCTTCTCCACCAGATCTCGCCCGGAGAAGCCATCCGTCTGCCTGGCGATCTCCTTCAGGTCCACATCAACCATCTCCAGAGGCAGGGTGCTGGCATTCTTCTCCAGAATCTGCAAGCGCTCATCCTTATCCGGCAGCTTGAACTCGATCTCCTCCTCAAAACGGGAGCGAATGGAAGAGTCCAGGACCTCAATCTGATTGGTGGCTGCGATGGTGCAGATGCCCAGCCTGCTGGATATTCCATCCATCTCCGTAAGCAGAGAGTTGACCATCTCAGAGACATCGCCTCTCAGGTCCTGGTAGCGCCGGTCCAGGGCAATGGCATCCAGCTCATCGATGAAAATTATGCATGGTGCCATCTCCTCCGCCTTCTCATAAAGGCTGTGGATCTGCCTGGCTCCCTCGCCCACGAACTCGCCGATCAGGCTGGTGGACTTGACAGCGAGCATCGGCACACCAGCTTTGGCAGAGAGTGCTTTGGCGATCATGGTCTTTCCGGTGCCGGATACGCCATAAAAGAGGATGTTGCGCGGTGCCCAGCGCCCGAACCTCTCCGGGTCCAGGAGGTACTTCTCCACGATCTTCACCTTGCGCTTGGCCTCCTCCTGGCCTATGACCTCATCAAAGGAGACATCGTAGCTTACCCCTTTCTTGACTTCCGCTTTCTGCTCCACCTTGATGGTGGTTTCAAAGCCGACAACAGAGCGCCTGGGATAGGCCCGAACCACCTGAAAGGCATAGTCTGGATAGAGCCTGCGGTCGAAGAGGTAGCAGCCAGGGTTTACCTCCTCACCGTACCATTGCTCCCGGGCGTACAGCTCAAAGAGCCTGGCATCAGCAACGGATGGACACTCCTGAAAGATGCTCTTCAAGGGATAGCCGGCAGGCCGCAAGAGGAGAAACTTTGCCCCTACTGCTTTTCCTCTCTCCGGCTTTGCCCCCTGAGGCTTGGACTGGGTCTTCTGGATTGATCGCACAATATGACTCTTGCTGACGGAGATAGTTAAATCTTTTTATCGTTGAAAAAAAGAGATCTCAATTGAGTTTAGCCAGCAGCTCACTGGCAGGTATCGAGAAGACTCTTCTTTTTGCCTCCCCTCTTATCGCCAGGCTTTATGGGTTCGACCTTTGCTGACTTTTCCTCTTTTTCCTCTTTATTCTCTTCATGATGTGTCAATTTATCGCCTCCGTTTTATCTCTATTATACATCATCATGCAGCTGATCTCAAATATACCTTCCGGTGGAGGGCAGCGGAATTATGCAGGTGGGATCCTCCCCCAGCAAGTCGCCATTATAAAAGTAGGCCTTCTGGCGGCACCCTCCGCACAGATCCCGGTAGTCGCAGCTAGAGCATGCTCCTTTGAGATTGGACTTGATCCCTCGCAGCGCTAAAAGCTCTGGGGTTGGATGGTCGATCCAGATATCCTGGAAGGATCTATCCCGGACGTTGCCCACCACCACCTGGGGCATGAAGTGGCAGGGATGAACATCTCCCTGATAGCTGATGTTGGCCACCTTGGCCCCGGCGGAGCAGCCCCCGGCATTGGTCAGGAGTCTTCGCACATAGTCCCTTCTCGGATCGTCCTTCAAGATCTCCAGGAGATAGGCCCCATCCATGGGGGAATCGGTGGTCAGGATCTCGATGTTCTTATCCTTGAGCTCCACCGCTGCCTCGGCCAGCAGGCGGATGACGCTGCGACGCTGCTCAGAGCTCACATCTTTGTCCGATATACCCGCCCCCCGGCCAGTGGGAACCAGATGGTAAAGGCAGAAACGGGGGATGTTCTCCTCCAAGGCCAAATTGAGGAGGGCGGGAACATCCTGCCAGTTGTCCCGGGTCAGAGTTATCCTCAGGCCGGTCTTCAGGCCCGCATCCCTGGCGTTTCTCAATCCCTGGAGGGCACGATCGAACGCCCCAGGAACGCCCCGGAATTGGTCATGGCTGGCGGGGAGAGCAGAGTCCAGGCTGACCCCCACGTACCGAATCCTGGCCTCTGCCAAAAGCCTTGCCACCTCAGGGGTGATCAGGGTGCCATTGGTGGATATGACCGTCCTCAAACCCGCCTCCCGGGCGTGGAAGGCAATAGAGAAGAAGTTGCGGCTCATCAGGGGCTCGCCGCCAGTGAGAATGAGAATCGGTATCTTCATCCGGGCCAGATCGTCCACCAGATGCACCCCTTCCTCAAGGCTCATCTCTTCATCCTCCTTTGGGATGGCATCCATATAACAATGGCTGCAGGCCAGGTTGCAGCGACGGGTCAGATTCCACATCACCACCGGTTTTGTCTGGGCGGAGAAGCGGAGAAGATCTGCCGGGACGTCCTGGCAGGACTCGGATTCCCGCAGGGCCTCCCATACCGTGGCCTGGTCGGCCAGGGCTTTGGAAAATATGATCATAATCTCTTTCTCCCGACCAGGGCTGCTAGCATGGCCTCAAAGGTGAACCTCTCCGGGATGACGTCCACCGCCACCCCCAGGCGGGACAACTCTTGGGCAGTAGGCTTGCCGATGGCGGCCACCGTGGCCCTGGCCAGAGCCCCTCGCAGCTGTTCTTCCCTTCCCATCGCTCTTGCTCTTTCCAGCAGATTTCGAGCTGTTGAGGAGCTGGTGAAGGCGAAGATGTCCACCTCGCCAGCCCGCTCTATCAGCCGGTCCAGGCGGGGATCAGATGAATTCACCACTCCATAAAGGGGAATGTCATCCACCAGGATTCCCGCCTCCCTCAGGCCATCGGAGAGATACTGGCTCCCCTGGGCGCTGCGCAGGAAGAGAATGCTCTTATATCTTCCCTTGAGCATCCTCTCCAGGCCCTCAGAGCTGTAGCTTTCAGGCATATCCGACTGGATATTGTATTCGCTCAGGGCCTGCTTCGTCTTGGGACCGATGGAGACGATCTTCTTTCCTGCTAATGCTCCGGATATGGCCATATTCCCAAGAGCGATATGCACCCCATTGGCGCTGGTGAAGGCCACGCATTCCGCGGCAGCAATCCTCTCTAGCAGATCTTCGGGCAGGATATTTTTCTCCAGGGCGATGGCCGGAGCGGACACGGGAATAAATCCGTAGCGCTCCGCCAGTTCAACCGACTCCCCCTGCTGGCCCGCAGGCCTGAGGATGGCGATCCTCTCCGGGGCAAGGACCTCTGCCAGCCGGACTACGTCTCCCACTACCAGTATGGCCGGAGACTGGACATTCTCTTCCTTTGCCCTCTCGGCGATATCCCCCAGGGTCCCCGAGATCAGCCTCTGATCCGGCCAGCCGCCCTTCTCCACCATGGCCGCCGGGGTCTGGGGGGACTTTCCTGCTTCTATGAGCCTATTGGTGTTCTCCTCCAGCCGGGATACGCCCATGAGAACAACCAGGGTCCCATCAAGTCCGGCCATGGCCCGCCAGTCGAGAGGAGAGTCCTTTCCCGGCACCTCATGGCCGGTGACTATGGTCAGGGCCGAGGCCACCTTTCTGTGAGTGACTGGAATTCCCGCCAGCTCCGGGGCGGCAATGGCCGAGGTGACGCCGGGGACAACCTCAAACGGGATTCCCCAATCCCTGCAGGCGATCGCCTCCTCGCCTCCCCGGCCGAAGAGGTAGGGGTCTCCGCCCTTCAGCCGGACAACGATTTTGCCCTCTTTGGCTTTCTCTATCAGGAGCTGGTTTATCTCCTCTTGCTTCAGCTTATGCCTTCCCGCGTTCTTGCCCACATCGATAAGCTCTCCTGTCACCCCGTCCAGCATCCTGGAGTCGAGCAGCCGGTCGAATAGGACTACATCCGCTTCCATAAGCCTCTTTCTTCCCTTAATCGTCAGCAGTTCCGGGTCTCCGGGACCCGCTCCCACCAGATAAACCTTACCGATTGCCAAAAAACCTCACCGCCTCGTCCACCAGCTCTCTTCCTCCCATCCTCATCAGCCGCTCTCCCATATCCTCTGCCACTGCCAGATGATCCTGGACGAGAGAGATCCTCTCGTCCAGGCGGACGAACCTCTTGCCGTCCGGGGATAAGACCTCCGCCAGAACCCGGGCCTCTCCCTCTTGCACCAGCGCATGGACGGCCATGGGCACCACGCAGCCTCCGCCCACGGTCTCCATGATCTTGCGCTCGATCATGGTCTCAGATCTAGCATGAGCATCATCCAGAGCGCGGGAGCAGGCTTCAGCCTCAGATCCGGCTCTGGCGACTACGATTATCGTACCCTGGTTGGCAGAGGGAACGAACCTCTCCCCATCAAGCCTCACGTAATCTGGATGGTAGCCCATGCGCTCGAGGCCGGCTTCGGCCAGAACTATGGCATCGTAGTCTCCCCGCTCCAGCTTGCCCAGCCTGGTCTGAAGATTCCCCCGCAGGCTCAGAATGTTCAGGTCGGGGCGGGCGCGGAGAAGCTGGGCCATCCGCCGCATGCTCGATGTGCCCACTCGTGCCCCCTGGTCCAGCTCCTCGATGCTTTTGACAGATTTCTCCCTGCATAAGAGGACGTCATATGGTGAGTCGCGTTTCAGGACGGCGGAGACTATCAGCTCCTCAGGCCTCTTGGTGGGGAGGTCCTTCATGCTGTGCACAGCGAGATCGATCTTGCCGGAAAGCATGCGCTCGTCTATCTCCGCCACGAAGACCCCAAAACCGGTGAGCTGATGGAGGGGCTTGTCCAGGAAGACGTCCCCGCTGGTCTTAACCTTGCACAGCTGGGTCTGGATGCCAAGGCCCTTCAGCCTCTCCTGCACGATCTGCGTCTGGCGCAACGCCAGAGGGCTGCCTCTCGTCCCCACGATCAGCTTTTCAGGCAGGAGCGGAACGCCTCCAGGGTGGTCTCGATCACATCTTGGTTATGCGCTGCAGAAATGAAATCGGTCTCATACTGGCTGGGGGTGAGGAAGATGCCAGAATCCAGCATCCGGCGGAAGAACTCGAAGTAGCCCTGCCGATCGCACCTCAAGGCCTGGGCATAGTTGTGAGGCTCCGGGCCGAAGAATACCTTGAACATTGAGGCGATGCCGACCACGCTCCAGTCCTGCCCAAGATCCTCCACCATATCCTTCAGGGCCAGTCTCATGCTCTCTCCCACCCGGTTGAGTTTATTTATGGTATCCTCCTTTTCCATGACATCCAAGGTTGCCAGGCCGGCAGCCAGAGAGGCCGGACTTCCATTGTACGTCCCCGCCTGATAGATCGCTCCCCCTGGGGCCACCTGGTCCATCAGATCTGCCCGGCCTCCGAAGACCCCAATGGGAAAGCCTCCGCCAATGATCTTTCCCAGGGTGGTCAGATCGGGCTTGATGCCGAAGAGCTCCTGCGCCCCGCCCAGGGAGAGCCGGAACCCGGTTATAACCTCGTCGAAGATCAGGAGGACATCGTTCTTCTCCGTCAGGCGGCGCGCCGTCTGCAGGTAGCCCTTATCCGGCAGGATGGGGCCGATATTTCCCAGGACCGGCTCCATGATCAGGCAGGCGATCCGGCCGGAGAAACGCTCCAGGACCTCCTCCAGGGCAGCCGGGTCGTTGTAGGGCACCTGAATGGTGTTTTTGGTGGCGTCTGCGGGAACGCCTAACGAGTCGGGAATGCCCAGGGTGGTGGCGCCAGAGCCCGCTTTGACCAGGACGCTATCATGAGCGCCATGGAAACCGCCCTCGATCTTGATGATCATATCCCTGCCGGTGCTGCCCCGGGCCACTCGAATGGCAGCCATGGTGGCCTCGGTTCCGCTGCTCACAAAGCGCAGCCGCTCCATGCTGGGGTAGAGGGAGGACACCCTTTCCGCAAGCCGGACCTCCAGCTCGCTTGGCGTGCCATAAAGCCAGCCCCGGTCCATCTGATCCGAAACCGCTTCTCTTATGGCAGGATGACGGTGGCCCAGGATCATGGGGCCGTAGGCCAGGCAGTAATCGATGAACCTGTTGCCGTCGCAGTCCCATAGATAGGGGCCTATTGCCCGAGCGGTGTAGAAGGGATAAGGAGATATGGCGCGCACGGGGCTTGAGACCCCGCCGGGCATCAGTCTTCGGGCCTGGTCAAAGAGCCTGATGGAAGAGTCAAAATGCATCATGGGAGCTTTCTCTTCGGGCTGATTAATCAATCTTACGACACTATTAATTAAAAGGTTATTAGAATAAATAGAGAGCAGGGGGGAGGACACGCGGGCAGCATAGTTATAAAAAACCGCATAGATCAAATGGAAATCAAAGGGATGGCACGATTCATTTATCTGCTGCCCGCCAACCCAATTCCTCCGCTTTTTTAATGACCATGCGCAAGGGAACTCCTGCCTCTTTTGCAATCCTTCTGCAGTCCTCGTACTCCGCTTTGACATTAACAAGGCTGCCGTCCATCCGGCTGATCTTTATGGCAACGCTATAGGTCACCCCATCAAGATTCAGGTCCACAGTTCTCTCTTCTCTCTCCGCCACAAAACGGTGCAGGCTGGGAAAGACCCGGACCCCTAAAGATCCCGTCTCCCTGACGATCATTCCCGCCAGCTTCGACATATCCTCGTGACTGCTTATCGCCCGGATGACGTTCCCGCTTCGCCCCTTCTTCATCACCGCGGGAATGACTGAGACGTCCAGCGCTCCTGCCTGCATGAGCTGCTCTATCAGGTGGCCCAAAACCTCGCCTGTGACATCGTCCACATTGGTCTCCAGCTGCACCACACGATCATTTTGATGATCCATCCCCGTCCCTCTGGTTGGAGATACGATCCTGGCTTCCAGCGCTCGCAGGAGGTTGGGGGTGGCCAGGTCCTTCCTGCCTGCGCCGTAGCCCACCCTCTCCGCCTGGATGAGGGGAAAGCGGGGCACGAACTCGTCCACCAAAGCCGCCAGTAGGGCCGCCCCGGTGGGGGTGAGGAGCTCATCGTCCACCGGCCCCCCCATCCAGGGGATATTATGAGCCCGCAGAATCTCCAGGGCCGCCGGCCCGGGAACGGGAAGGAGCCCATGGGCCGACTGGACATATCCCCCTCCTACCGAGACCGGCCGGGACAAAATTCGATCCGCTTTCAGGCTGCTGGCAGCCTCACAGGAGCCGGCTATATCCGCGAGAGCATCCAGGGCACCGACCTCATGAAAATGGGCCCGGCTCTTGGGCACATCATGGACCCGGCTCTCCGCATCTGCCAGGATATCCAGGGCGGCAAGGGCCCATTTCAGGGCCTTTTCCTGGAGGCTTGAGCCCTCCAGAATGGATACCGCCTCCTCCAGGGAATGATACCTCCGGTCCGAGATCACCTGGGCCCTGGTGGCAGAGATATGCCCCTTTTCCTGCCGGGAGACCTCCAGGGTGCAGCCCACCGACTCCACTGCCTTCCGAACCCTCTTTTCATCCGCTCCCAGGTCCAAGAGGGAGGCCATGATCATGTCTCCGGCTGCGCCTGCGCTGGGATCGAAGAGAAGGGCGAACATGGATGATAGCTGTCGCTCTGCTGATATATATGGATCGGCCTATCAGAGGACGGACGAATGGAAGTGTTCAAACGAATGGAAAACGCTTATAACAAGGATGGATCAATTCTTATCCTTGGATCTCCTTTGCGCCCTGGTTGATGTGGAGGAAACAAGATGCGTATCCTGATCACCGGAGCTGGCGAGGTGGGCTTTCTCATCGCCAGCGAGCTTTATGCTGACCATGATGTCACCGTCATAGACAAGGATCCCGATGCCTGTGCCAGGCTACAGGACATGGATGTGAAGGTCCTGCAGGGGAATGCCGCCAACGCCCGGCTTCTCTACGAGGCGGACATCAAGAAGGCGGACATAGTCGTGGCTGCAACCGGAAACGATGAGGTGAATGTGATAACCTGCATCATAGCCTCTCATCTGGGGGTCAGGCAGACCATCGCCAGGGTGAGCAATCCCGAGTACATCGATCAGCCGGTCCAGGATAGAAAGGAGATCGGCATATCATACATGATCTGCCCGGAACTGACCATGGCCGAGGATATGGCAAGTTCCCTTTATTTCTCATCCATGCTCATGAACCGGGACCTGGCCAACGGCCTGGTGGAGCTGGTGGAGTTCAAGGTAACACCAGAGATGAAGATCCAGGGGCCGGTGGAGAATATCGTCCTCCCCAATAACTGCAACCTGATCGCCATAAACCGGGCGGGCCGGATAGCCATACCGAAAGAGGGAGACGAGATAAGAAATGACGACCACCTAATGCTGCTGTGCGACGCCAGGTCCCTTCCCGACCTGGGAAGTATGCTGCATGAATCCAAGACCACTCAGAAGGCGATGATCGTGGGCGGAGGGATGGTGGGCTTCTACCTGGCCAGCAGGCTGGAGAAGATGGGAATGGATGTCAAGCTCATCGAGAAGGATGCCGATCGTTGCGCTGAGATTGCGGACAAGCTCTCGGGAACCATGATCCTCAATGGCGATGGATCCGATCTCTCCCTCCTTCAAGAGGAGGAGGCAGGCGCGATGGATGTGGTCTATGCTGTGACCGGCCTTGATGACACGAACCTGTTATGCTCTCTGCTGGTAAAGCAGCTGGGAGCCACGAAGATCCTCTCCCGGGTCAACAGGAACGTCTACATCAAGCTCTTCGAGATGGTGGGGGTGGACAGAGCGGTCAGCCCGGGGCAGGTGACTGCCGATGCCGTCCTCCAGAGGGTGATCGGCGGAGAAGAGGTCATCACACTGAGCGATGAGAGGATGGAGCTGGTGGATTTCATCGCCAAGCAGGGAGCGAGGATCGTGGGCAAGTCGATATCCAAAGAGCTTCCCAAGAACTCCCTTGCCGGCATGGTCATAAGAGACGGCGCGCCTATTGTCCCCTATGAGGACTTCAAGGTGTCAGCCGGTGATCGGGTGTTCGTGATGTCCATGCCGGATGCTGTCTCCAAGGTCAAAAAGCTATTCGCGGCATAATGAGCAGATCATTTTTATAGGAACAGGAGGTAAGTTGCGGTTTCAGGAGGATGCCCTCCGCCATTTTGGTGCGGCATTGTTTGATGAAAATCAGGGTGTTTCTGCGACTGCTTGCACAGCTGCTGAAGCTGCTGGCCATCTTGCTGCTCGTTCCGGGTGCGGTAGCCGCTGTTTATGCTGAGACGGGAGGGGTGATCGCCTTTGCTGCCACCTCCCTATTAAGCCTGGCCACGGGGATAGCCCTGGGAAGGCTGTCATCTGAGGAGGAGCCGGGATTAAGAGAGGCCTTCGCCCTGGTGGCTCTGGGCTGGATTGCCGTCGCCTTCTTCGGAGCGCTTCCTTATGTCTTCCTGGGGATGAGCCTGATCGATGGCCTCTTCGAGTCCATGTCCGCCTTCACCACCACGGGATCGTCTGTATTCACAGAGATAAATCATCTGGGATACTGGAAGATGAACCAGACCCTGGCCGATAGCAGCCCGGTGGCGGACCTGGAGATGCAGCTGGTGAGGATGACCGGCAACTCCATCCTCCTCCGGATAAGGAGCGGCCCCGATGATACAATCATGGGGCTGCTCTTCTGGAGGTCATTTGCCCAGTGGCTGGGAGGGATGGGGATAATACTGCTCTTCGTGGCCATACTGCCCCGCCTGGGAGTGGCGGGACGGCAGCTTTACCGGGCGGAGGTTACAGGCCCGGATAAGGAATCCATCAAGCCCAGGATCAAGCAGACCGCTCGCATGCTCTGGATGGTCTATCTCCTCCTGACCCTGGTGGAGGTCGCCCTCCTCCTTCTGGCAGGAATGCCCCCCTTCGACTCGTTCTGCCATGCCTTCTCCTCCATGGCCACGGGAGGATTCTCGCCCCAGGGTTTGAGCATCATGGCCTACAATAGCTGGATCATAGATGCCATCATCACCCTGTTCTGTTTCCTGGCCGGGGCCAACTTCGCCCTGCACTACAGAATGCTCGCATCCGACCGGAAGGCCCTGATAAGCGACACGGAGTTCCGGGCTTATGCCTTGATCATCCTTTTGGCCACGTCGGTCATCATCCTCTGGGGAGGGCTGGAGGGAGACATCTACCGGAAGATTCAACTGGCCGGCTTCCAGGTGGTCTCGATCCTGACCACCACCGGGTTTGTCACTGCCGATTTCAATCAGTGGACCACCACCGCCAGGATCACCCTCCTCTTGCTGATGATCATCGGGGCCTGTGCCGGCTCCACCGCAGGAGCAATCAAGGTTGTTCGATTGATACTGATATTTAAGAACGCATACAGAGAGCTGATTCGCACTCTTCATCCCAAGGCGGTTCAGAGCGTCCGGCTGGGCGATATGGTGGTGAAAGAGGAGATTTTGAGGGCGAGCAATATCTTCGTCTCCATGTACATCTTCATCTTTGCCCTGGCCGCACTGCTCCTGGCCATGATCTCCTCTGGCGATCCGGGGATGGATATGGAGAGCGTTCTGTCGGCAGTGGCGACAACACTGGGGAATGTCGGACCGGGATTTGGTGTTGTGGGGCCGATGTTCAGCTTTGCGGATATCCATCCTGCAGGAAAGATGCTCCTCATATTATGCATGTGGATCGGCAGGCTGGAGGTGGTGACCGCTCTGGTCCTCTTCTTGCCAGAGTTCTGGAAAAAGTGAATTTGGATGAGGCGATGTTCGATCTGGCCCTTCCCTCATAATCTGCCTCATTCCTAATCCATCAACCTTTTTTCATCAACTCTGCAGCTCCTCATAAGCTCTGAGAACCTCTCCCACCGACCAGGCCTGGGAGATGCAGCCACCAGGATTCTGGGGCAGGTCGCCATCGAAGACCTCGGGAATGGTGCCCATCCTTGCCGCAAAATCCAGTAGCGGCCCCAAAGCCTCCAATCCCTTCTCCCGCGTTTCGGCTGAGCGGCCGCCCACCGCCAGCAAGAGATCGATATAGGGGCCGATGAGCCAGGGCCAGACCGTGCCCTGATGATAGCTTCTGTCCCTCTCCCCGGTCCCTCCAGCATATCGGCCCGCATAACGGGGATCGCGTGGGGAGAGGGTTCTCAGGCCGAAGGGGGTGAGAAGATCTCGAGCTACCACCTCCAGAATGCTCCTTCTCATCACATCCGGCAGGAGATCGGGCACGATTGCCGCGAAGATCTGGTTGGGGCGAATGGAGGCGTCCTCATGGTTTATCACATCAAAGAGGCAGCCGTTCTCGCTGTTCCAGAATCGAAGGTAGCTCTTCTTGACCTTATCCGCGAGCGTAGGAATCTTCGGGTCCAAGGGCATGTCCAGGGCCCGGGCAAGGCTCTCTGTCCTCCTCAGGGCGGAGTACCAGAGGGCGTTTATCTCGCAGCATTTGCCCGTCCTGGGAGTGACCGGCCGGCCCTCCACTCTGGCGTCCATCCAGGTGAGAGCCGGGCCGGAGATGATCAGGCCGTCCTCATCTGCGCCGAAGTCATCGCCCGGTCGGGAGTATCTCTCGACCACATCCAAGAGCTTCGGCCAGAGCTCGGCCAGGAAATCCAGATCACCTGTTGCATCGAAATATCTGCTCGTCGCCTGAACAAACCACAAAGAGGCGTCCACGGTGTTGTAGGATCGGGCCCCGAGGTCGTTGGGCAGCACACCGTCCTTCATTGCCGCGGCAAAGGAGCTGAGGACCAGCCTTGCTGCCTCATATCGGCCGGTGGAGAGGAGAAGGCCAGGCAGGGCGATCATGGCGTCCCTTCCCCAGTCATCGAACCAGTGGTAGCCGGCGATGAGGCTCAGAGCGCTGCCCCTCTTGACCAGGAAGCTGTCCGCTGCTCGAGCGAGAGGAGGAACGGGTGCCTTTAAGGATATCAGGCGTTCTCTCTCGCTCTCCTGATCGGCCCTCCAGTTGGCCAAGGAGCTCCTCCAGGTGGAGGCGATGATGGCGAACTCCGCCTCTCCGGATACATCCAGCTCGAAGCAGCCGGGGGAGAAGAGGTTCTCCTTCCAGCCCAGGCCCCGGCGGCGCTCCTCCTCGTACTCGAAGTTGCTGTAGACCCTCTCCCGGGGAATATATCGGGCCAGGTCGGAGAAGATGGAGAAACGGGTTTGGCTGAGGATTGTGGTTCCAATGTCCTGGGCATTCTGGTGGATTGGAGGAAGATCGCCGGCGGCATGGAAGCTGCGGTCGTGGATCAGGGGTACGATGCGGATCAATCCACGGTAGCCCCTGATCCTGTAGCTGATGATGGTGCTGTTCTCATTGCGCACCATGGAGACGGTCTTCTCCAGGGTTGTAGTGCCCATCTGATAGCAGAACCGGGGGAGGGGATCGGTCCAAAATCCCTGCAGGTGAGAGAAGCCCTGGGGATAGATCGCTCCAGGGTACTGATGATTGGCCAGTCGGAATTCGCCCAGCTCCTCGTCCAGGCTGGCGAGGAGCAGTCTCTTCGCTGCCGGAGGCTCGGTGGCTGCCACCAGAAGGCCGTGATAGGCTCTGGTGTTGCTGCAGTTTGCGGTCGATGAGGCATAGCTGCCCAGGCCGTTAGCCACCAGCCACTCCCGGGATGTCCCCTGGGAATAGTCGGCCGGCCGGAAGGGTTGAGGTTGAGCTGTTCCTATGCTCATTTAGATCACCTCTGTGGCCAGGGAATCGGCCACTGCCCGAAGAAGGCCCTTTCTCAGCCTCTCTCCCTTGAGCTTCTGCAATCCGGCCAGCTTTTCCGCCAGGGCGCTGTCGCCCAGGCTCGTCTCCGCCCAGAGGGCATAATCGCCGTTGGCATTATGGTACTCCAAAGAGGGGAGAGGGATTTTGTCCAGGATGGCCTCCAGGCCCATCAGTGTCCAGGCGGAGTCGCCTGTGAACTGGTCTATTCCGGTGGCAAACCGGAAAGGGGAATCGGCCAGATGGGTCTTTCTCTTCAGGCGGCAGTGAAAGTCGGATAAGACGGCAAAGTAGGTTACAGCGGCATCATAGGGGGAGCCGTAGGGGCTGAAGTAGTTGTGCACCTCGGCCGGCCCGCCGCCGTGGGTGAATATATAGTAGAGGTGGTCGGAGAGGCCCAGAGTCCTCCAGATGGCCAGGAGGTCGGGGTCGCGGCTCTCTCTTGCCGGCGCCTGGAGCCTCTTCTGCTGGATGAAGCAGGCATGCTGAAGGGCGTTTCCCAGCCAGCAGCTGGTGTTTCTCTCCAGGTCTGCCCAGGAGACTAAGCTCTCTATCGATAGCTCTCTTTCCGGGGGAATTGTGCCGGCCACCTCGCAGGGGGTGGCGAACTGGAGGTTCTCGTAGCGGAGGACCTGGTCCGGCAGGCTGCGGATGAAGTCGAAGATCCCGGTGTCGATCCACTGGTGCTCGCCGAAGGTCTCGTAGTCGCAGAAGATGTTTATGCACTTGCCTGGGGTCCTCGCCAGCCAGGAGGCGTATTTGTCTGCGGTGAGGGGGTACTCTTCCCAATTATGGGAGGAGAAGCGAAAGCCGATGTCGTCGGTGAGCTGGTAGTTACGCAAGAGCAGAGCTATGCTGGTGTTTGGCGGGCGGTAGACGTAGTTGGGATCTGCTACCACCCCTTCGGTGAATATGGCCTTATAGCCCATCCGGTCTGCGATTTGGGCGATTTTGTCGCTGTAGATCAGCTCGGTGTTCTCAAAGGTCGTAGGCCGGAGGGCGAAGATGTCCCAGATCAGCTCCCGGTGCATCTTGATCTGCTCGATGTACTCCTGGGGATCGTCGTAGAGGCTGGCCAGGCTGTGATAGTAGGTCTGCTCCAGCACCTCCACCATTCCAGTCTGGACCAGGTCGACAAAGGAGTCTAACACATCAGGGCGGTACCTTTGGCATTCCTCCAGGAAGACGCCTGAGAAGCTGTAGGACACCTTGAAGGGTCTATTCGATCCCTGGAGCTTTTTTATGCCCTCCAGGATGGCCCGGTTGGCGGGCAGGTAGCATTTGTCGGATACCCGCTCGAAGATCCTCTGATTCTCTGGGTCATCGAAGTAGTGTTTCCATAAATCAGGTACCACCTGCCGGTTCATGTAGCCGTCCCAGAAGAAATTCTTCTTCAGACGGATTGGCTGGTGGACCTCAAAAGAGAGGGAGACAAGGGTCATACTATATCATCAGGCTGCAAATTATTTACATCCTTCGCATTATATCCGCCCAAGTCAGGGTAAAGTATGCCGATTTTTTGGTACAGTGAGGTTCGAGGGAATCTATTAAATCCTTGATGAGAACATGGCAATTATATGAAGGCGCTGAATGCGGAGAGGTACTATCTCGACCTGCTGATTCCCGTATTTTTGATACTGTTGGCCGAGATTCTGATCTTCTACGGCAAGCCTGAAGCAGCGATGCCCATTCATGCCCTGAACCTGGTTTTTTTAAGCCTATCAACGATATTCGTCAATAACCGGACCTATCCAGCCCTGATGCTCTTGCCACTGTTCCGCCTTTTGAATGTCGCGATGCCCGTCTTCTTCCACCTGACCCTCTACTCCTATGTGCTGGTCTATGCGCCCATGTTCATTCCCATGTATATGATCTTGAAAGAGAGATTCATAACCCCGGAGGAGGCGGGATTGACCTTTGAGCGGTTCTGGTTCTTTCTGCCAGTCTCCATATCCATGGGCCTGGCTTTGGGGTGGGGGGAGTATATGGTGATCAAGCCTCAAATGCTGGTGGTGGACAATGATCCCCAGCAAATGCTCATTTTAGCCCTGACCATGATCCTCTTTGTGGGCGTGGTGGAGGAGTTCATATTCCGGTCGTCTTTGCAGACTGTGCTCCAGGAGAGGATAGGTCTGATTGGGGGGCTGGTCTTGGCCAGTGTGATATTCGGGTTCATGCATAGCGGCTATCACCTGGCACTGGAGCTCCTCTACGTTAGCCTGGCGGGGCTGGCTTTCGGGGTGCTCTTCTGGCTCTCCAAGAGCCTGCCCATTGTCTCCCTGGCCCACGGGGTCACCAATATAGCGCTGTTCCTCATAGTCCCCCTCAAACCGGAGATCCTGCCGTATTTGATCATTGGCCCGCTATTCCTGTTCTTCTTTTACGCTTATGCCCTGGATAGGATAAAAGAGCGTATCGCGACTTGAATCCCTGGATCGGAAAAACTCTATGTCTCTGTGGTGGATCGCTATGCACTGACCCAACCACAGAGGCGCAGAGCGCACAGAGGACGACAGCCCTTTGAGGGGTTCAGGGAGAAAAGAGGATTGAGCGTCTCTGCGGTTAATTCGGA